>JBAWZG010000093.1:0-15726 GCA_037143155.1 Bacteroidia bacterium | reverse complement strand
CCCAATTCCCAGGCTGTCAGTCGCGCTCCCTGGTTGCGTGGCCGGGTTTCATCGACCCAGACATGAATGGGAATTCCGGCTTGGTGAGCCAGATACATGGGTGCAGTGGCTGTTCCCAACTCAACAGTGGCAAGTCTTCCAGCGTTGCAGTGGGTTAGAATATTTACCGGTTCACCGTTTTTTTGCCGCCTGATTTCTTGAATGATTTCCAGTCCGAAACCACCCATTTTTTCGCTGAAGCCGATTTCCCGTTGTTTTAATTCCTCGGCGTATTCAAGTAAAAGATTCGAATTTTCAGGAACCGTCAGTTGTGTCGAAATCGTTGAAAGTGCTTCGTCGATTGCAAATGCCAGATTAATTGCGGTTGGTCGCGAGGATTTCAGCCAATCGGCTGCCCGGTTCATTTCTGAATGAAACTCAATTCCTGAATAATTCCTTGCCGCCAGGTACATTCCGTAGGCTGCAGTCACTCCGATTAGTGGAGCACCACGCACAATCATTTCAGTGATGGCAGTTCTGGCTTCATCCAAAGTGCTGATTTCAGTAATCAGATTCTGAAATGGCAGGTAGCGCTGGTCAATGGTTTCGACAAGATTTTTTTCGATGTTATACCATATTGTTTGAGGGTTTCCCATGATTTGACCGTTATTTTATACGGTCAAAGATAAGTATCCGAGTATCAAAAAAAATCGTGTACTTCAGGTTCCTTTGATTTTCGGTATTTTTTCAGACTTTTGTGATCTCAAAATTACAATTCATGGAACTTCTTAAAGGAATTAAAAATATCGTTTTTGATCTGGGAGGTGTTTTACTCAACATCGACCCGAAAAAAACCATTGTCGCATTCGGAAAACTCGGTATGGATCAGCTTGTCGGAGACCATGGACTTTCGTACGATCATGATATTTTTTATCAGATGGAACAAGGCAAAATTACTCCGCAAGAATTCCGGAATGGAGTTCGGAAATTGCTTCCTGTTGAAGTCAGCGATCAGGAAATTGATGACGCGTGGACAGCCATGCTGCTTGATTTTCCGGTAATCCGGGTTGATCTGGTAAAAAACCTTCGGAAAGAATTCAAAATCTATTTATTCAGCAACACCAATGCTATTCATGTTGAAAAGTACCACTCTAACTTCAGGAATCAGCATGAATTTGAGGTGTCAACGCTTTTTGAGAAGGACTTTTATTCGAACGAAATAGGTTTCCGGAAACCCAGTCCGGAATCGTTTCAGGAAATTATCAGGCTATCCGGGATAAATCCTGAAGAGTCATTATTTATCGACGACTCGCTGCCCAATGTGGAAGCTGCCATCGTATCCGGTTTAAAAGGATTTTGGCTCGAACCGGGACAGAAAGTGGAAGAAATATTTGGAGAATTTCTTTAAAGGGAAAAGAGGAAAAAGGAAATCGAAAAGGGATATACCGAACATAAGTATGCAACTTGCCTTGAGTATTTGTTAAAAATAGGTCAAACTTGCCTTGACTTTTTGGTGTTTTGTTCGTATATTTGCCTTGTATATTTGTTAATGATTAGATATTCAATTATTTATCAAGGCTATGAGGCGAAGCATAACCAATCATTTGATTGCATGGAAGGAATCTTCCAATCGAAAGGTACTTTTATTGCGTGGAGCACGGCAGGTTGGGAAGACTTTTGTGGTGCGCGAACTTGGCAAAACATTCGCAAATTACATCGAGGTAAATTTAGAAATTGATACTGAGGTCACTCGGTTTTTCAATCAAAACCTTGATCCAAATCGTATTTGCCAGGAATTATCGGCTTTTTACGGAAAGCCAATCCACGAACACGAAACACTTTTATTTTTTGATGAAATTCAGTCATGTCCCAGAGCCATCTCAGCGCTGAGGTTTTTTTATGAAAATATTCCCGGATTACATGTGATTGCAGCCGGGTCGCTGCTCGAATTTACTTTGACTGAACTTCCTTCGTTTGGAGTTGGGCGGATTCGATCCATGTTTATGTACCCGATGTCGTTTCAGGAATTTCTGTTAGCACACCAAAGGGATCAACTAATTGAGCTGATCAATCAGGCTTCGCCTGACAATCCGATGAATCCGGTCTTTCATGAGATGCTGACCAATTATTACCGCAATTTTCAGTTAACCGGAGGAATGCCTGAAGTAGTAAACCGGATCGTTGAAAATAAGAGTGTACTTGAAGGTTTGAATGTTTTGGATGATTTAGTCATCTCCATTCGAGACGATTTCTCGAAGTACCATCGGCGTGTGCCCGAAAGCCGCATCAGGGAAGTATTTGCCAGCATTGTTGAGCAAGCCGGAGCCAAGTTTGTATATTCGAATGTAGTGGCAAAGGCCAGCCAGCCTCAAATAAAGGAAGCACTCGAATTGCTGGTCATGGCTGGTTTGGCATTTCCGGTTTATCATACTTCGGCCAGTGGGTTTCCGCTTGGGGCACAAATTGATCCAAAGAAGTTCAAGGTTCTGCTCTATGATACCGGTATTTTTCAACATATTCTGGGTTTGAATATTCGCGAATACTTAGTTGTAGAAGAAATGGATATGGTAAATAAGGGAAGTCTTGCTGAAATTTATGCAGGATTGGAACTGATCAAGGCATCCTCAATTCTGGAAAAGCCGCAATTGTTTTACTGGCATCGTTTGGAGCGCAGCAGCAATGCAGAAGTCGATTACGTGATAAGGCAAGGTGATGAAATTGTTCCGGTCGAAATTAAGTCGGGTTACAGCGGAAAGATGCAAAGTATGCGCTTGTTTATGAAGGAAAAGAATCTGAAAAGAGGAATCAGATCTTCGCTTGAAAATTTTGGAAGAGACGGGAATATTGAAATTATCCCGCTCTATGCAATTTCAACATTGATAAAGGAAAACTGAGAATGAAGACTGCGATTACTAATTAAGAGTCGCGGTCTTTCCAGTCACCATTGCTCCGGATGATGGCTTCAAGTTCTTCAACTGCCTGCTCGAAAGGAATGTGTTTTTTAATCAGAACCTGACGTTTGTATAGATTAACATTTCCGATGCCGGCTCCTACAAATCCGTAATCAACATCGCCCATTTCGCCCGGTCCGTTTACTACACAGCCCATTACTCCAATTTTCAGGTGATCAAGATGATTAAAATGAGCTTTTATTTTGATGGTAGTTTCATGCAAATCGAACAAAGTGCGACCGCATCCGGGACAGGAAATAAATTCGGTTTTGGTTACGCGCATCCGGCTGGCCTGAAGGATTGAAAAACTCAGGTCTTTCAAATCGGTAAAGGTGGTTTGATCAGCTTCATTGGTGATGCAAAGTCCATCACCGTATCCGTCAATGAGTAATCCTCCAAGGTCGGCAGCAGCTTTTATCTGAAGATTTTCGAGGTAGCGTTCGTTGTATTTCCGGAGTATTACAACCGGGACTTTCCAAATGTGCGATTCGAGAGTCATAAAGAAAGCGCGAAGTTCAGCAAACGGGTTTTTACTCAAACTTTCAAGGATCAGGATCGTTTTGCGCGTTTGCTTGAGTTTGGTAATTATTTCAGGATTTTCGTTCATGAAATGATCAAACTCTTCTTTGTTGGTGCGGATAAATTTGGTTTGACCCCAATGTGATCCACCAAAAAGATATTCTTCCAAGGTAAGCACCGGATAGGAATTTCCTTCCAGATCAAGTACTTCGGTAGTATTAAAAAAGTATTCCGGAATTTGTTTGCCTCGTAACGGAAGGATTTCAGATAGTGTTCGTCCCCGAAGATCGGCCATTACCACCGGTAAAAATTTATCGCCCATTCGCAGTACCGGCCTGACCGACCGACGTTCATATTCAAACGGATTAATTTGTGCGAACAGCGGGGCTTTAATCGGTTTGTGCCCTTTATAGGTTTCAATATGATTAATCAGTTTCCGGGCAACTGAAATTTCGTTTTCAGGAGCTTCGGTCAGCGAAACACGAATGGTATCGCCAATCCCGTCACCCAAAAGAGCACCGATGCCGACTGCCGATTTGATGCGGCCATCTTCGCCTTCACCTGCTTCAGTTACACCTAAATGAAGCGGATAGCTCATCTCTTCCAGTCTCATCTTGAAATTCAGCAGACGTACCGTATAAACCATGGTACGCGTGTTGCTCGATTTGATGGAAATAACCACATTCTGGAAATTCTGCTTTTGGCATATCCGCAAAAATTCCATCACCGATTCAACAATTCCGGTTGGTGTATCTCCATAGCGACTCATGATACGATCGGACAATGAACCTTGATTGGCTCCGATCCGAAGGGCGGTATTGGTATCTGTCAGGAATTGTAGAAAAGGAATGAACTGTTCTTCGATCTTATGAAGTTCAGCTTTGTATTCTTCGTCGGTATAGAGATGATGTTCGAATTTTGCCCGTTTATCGTAGAAATTACCCGGATTGATACGGATTTTTGATACATATTTCGCAGCAATTTCGCCTAAATGCGGATTAAAATGGATGTCGGCAACCAGAGGATTTTCAAATCCACGGGCAACCAGTGTCTGCTTGATAATTTGAAGGTTTTCAGCATCCGGAACACCGCGAACGGTAACGCGAACCAAGTCGGCACCGCACTTGATGATGCGGATGATTTGTTCTACAGTCGCTTCGGTGTCACTGGTGTCCGTATCAGTCATGGATTGTATCCGGATCGGATTACCATCACCAAGAAATAGGTTACCAATTCGAACCAACGAGGTTTTCTGCCGTTGGTATCTTGTTAAATCTTCAATATAGTTAAAGTTCTGATCCTTCATTTCAAAAAATTGTGGGCTGGCAAAGTTAATTTAAAGTTAATAAAAACGAAATGTTAGTGCCCCAATTTTATAGGCTCTCACATTAAGTTCCTGTTACAATATTCCGGAGATATCCCTTTTTATTCTGAAGATCGGGTAATCAACAGAAATCTTTACTTTTACCGGACTAAAATTCAGGTAAAATGTCCATTCAGGTATCGCAAATAAGTAAACATTTTGGATCGCAGAAGGCTCTTGATGAGGTTTCTTTTGAAATCGGAACCGGAGAATTGGTCGGATTTTTAGGTCCGAATGGTGCCGGGAAATCGACTTTGATGAAAATTATCACAGGTTATCTTTCGTTGGATCATGGAACTGTCAGGATAAATAATGAACTTGTTGAAACAGAAAATATCGCCATTCGGTCGCAAATCGGGTATTTGCCTGAAAACAATCCGCTTTATACTGATTTGTATGTGAGGGAATACCTTGAAATGGTAGCCGGATTTTACCGGTTGGAGAACAAAAAGGAACAGGTGTTGAAAATGGTTGAGCTTACCGGATTGAAAACGGAACAGCATAAAAAAATCAAAGCACTTTCGAAAGGGTTTCGCCAACGTGTTGGTCTGGCCCAGGCTTTAATTCATGATCCGTCCGTTCTGATTCTGGATGAGCCTACCACGGGGCTTGATCCAAATCAACTGGAAGAAATCAGGCAACTTATACGGAACATCAGCATGAATAAAACGGTTATGCTTTCGACTCACATCATGCAGGAAGTTGAGGCTATTTGTACCCGGGTAATCATCATTAATAAAGGGAAATTGGTTGCCGATGGTTCAATAGACCAGCTCAAAGCAGGCCAGATTGCCCGGAATCAAACGATTCTGATTGAATTCGACCGGGCTCCCGATATGGAAGCATTCCGGAAGATTTCAGGATTGCAGCATATCGAACAGATATCCAACACTACATATCTGGCAGAATCGGATAACACGATTGATTTACGGCCGGCACTGTTCCGGTTTGCAGTTCAGGAAAAGCTCATCTTGCTGACATTGAAAGAGCAGCAACAAAGTCTGGAAAATCTGTTTCAGGATTT
Source organism: Bacteroidia bacterium (assembly GCA_037143155.1). Classification (GTDB taxonomy): domain Bacteria; phylum Bacteroidota; class Bacteroidia; order Bacteroidales; family Prolixibacteraceae; genus Aquipluma. The sequence goes on along the minus strand of JBAWZG010000093.1, from coordinate 9,890 downwards.
GACAAGATGAGAAGTAATGACTTTCCTGTAATTTATTTTCATTTTCGTTGATAGCCGAAGTCATGTATTGTCATTAAATTGTCATTCATTGTTTTCTCTCAATTTAGTGACAATACATGACTACAAAATCACCTTATGAAAACTGACTCATCTTCATCAAAGATATAAAATGACAAAATATCAAGATAAAGACTTCGAAGTCTGAAGAAAGTTATTACATTTGCAGCTGTTATGTGGACAAATTTGTGCTGATTGCAACCACGGAAAAAAATGCTAAAACGAACCGTATTATCTTGCTATTCAATCAATTCTTCCACAATTTTTAATGTTTAATCCATTGTCTGTGAATTCTTTCAGAATTATTCTGAAATTGTTCAGGCATTAAAATTGTAAAATTATGAGTTATTTATTTACCAGCGAATCCGTCTCCGAAGGCCATCCTGACAAAGTTTCTGATCAGATTTCAGATGCTCTTCTCGATGAATTTCTCGCTCACGATCCCAACTCAAAAGTTGCTATCGAAACCTTGGTTACCACCGGACAGGTTGTGCTTGCCGGAGAGGTAAAATCGAAAACCTATGTGGATGTGCAGGAAACTGCGCGCCGCGTGATTAACCAGATTGGATACACCAAAGCCGAATACCGTTTCGACGGCGATTCATGCGGTGTTTTCAGTGCTATTCATGAGCAAAGTCCGGACATTAACCGTGGAGTTGACAAAGCCGACAAAATGGATCAGGGTGCAGGCGACCAGGGAATGATGTTTGGCTATGCCAACTCAGAAACCGACAATTACATGCCTTTGCCTTTGGACCTGTCGCACCTGATTTTGGTTGAACTTGCCGTTGTTCGTCGCGAACAGAAGGTGATGACTTATCTCCGTCCTGATTCAAAATCGCAGGTTACCATCGAATATAATGATGACCATTCACCCAAACGGGTTCACACCATTGTAGTTTCTACACAACATGACGACTTTGATGCAGACGAACCGATGCTTGCAAAAATCAAAAAGGATGTGATTGAAATCCTGATTCCACGCGTAAAAGCTCAATTGCCACAACGTGTTCAGGAATTATTTAACGACTCAATTATTTACCATGTCAATCCGACCGGCAAGTTTGTGATTGGCGGACCTCACGGCGATACCGGGCTTACCGGACGGAAAATCATTGTGGATACCTATGGCGGCCGTGGTGCTCATGGCGGCGGTGCTTTCTCCGGAAAAGATCCTTCGAAAGTGGACCGTTCAGCAGCATATGCTGCACGTCACATTGCCAAAAATATGGTTGCAGCTGGTGTTGCCAAAGAAATGCTTGTACAGCTTTCGTATGCCATTGGTGTAGCCAAACCTGTTGGTATTTATGTCGAAACCAGAGGAACAGCACTTTCCGGACTTTCAGATTCACTGATTTCCGAAAAGATTGAAGCAATTTTCGATCTGCGCCCTGCAGCCATCGAACAACGCCTCAAACTGCGCAATCCAATTTATCGCGAAACTGCAGCCTACGGACACATGGGGCGCCAGCCAAAAACAGTAACAAAAGTGTTCGAGTCGCCTTACAATGGACGCAAGGAATTGGAAGTTGAACTGTTTACATGGGAAAAACTTGACTATGTTGATCAAATAAAGAGTGCATTCGGCATCTGATTTCTGATACTGAAATAAAAATCCGGATCCCACAAGATTCGGATTTTTTGTTTTTTGTATCTTTGGTCGGAGGTTAAAAATAAGGTAAGATTAATCGATGGAGACAATAGAACCGGCACAATCTATCCTGAAGGATTTAGAAAGATACGCCAATCCAGAGCGGGTAAAGAAGATTTCTACTGATCATCCCACTTCGATGCAGGTACTTGGATTAAAAGTTCCTGATCAGCGAAAAGTAATTGATGAATGGCGAAAAAAGTTAAGTCATTTTTCGGAAGAAGAATGGATTGATCTGTCATTGGAATTGGTTAGCCTGGATATTCTTGAATGTCAGCAGGTGGCTTTTGAATTCATCTGGAAAAACAAAAAAGCACTTCAGACAATAAATCCGGAACAGATTTTCGCACTCGGAAGAACTTTGGACAATTGGGTATCGGTTGATATGTATTGCCTGAGCATTACCGGATACTGCTGGAGAACCGGAAAACTTCAGGATGAAATCATCGTTCAGTGGGCAAAAAATGAAAACCGATGGATCAGAAGAACGGCTTTAGTCAGCACCGTTCCGTTAAACCTGCGTTCGCGTGGAGGAACTGGCGATGTTGAACGTACCCTTTTAATTTGCAGACTGCTCGTTTCTGATTACGACGATATGATTGTAAAGGCCATGTCGTGGGCTTTGCGCGAATTGTCAAAATCAGACAAACATGCCGTTGTTCAGTTTTTGGAGGAAAATAACAGCCTACTTCATCCAAGAGTAAAGCGGGAAGTGCAGACCAAACTCACGACAGGAAAAAAAAATGGTTAAAGCTCATAAAATCATTTAATTTTGCACCTGTTTACTGAAATCTACTGAAAATGAATACATACGCGGCAAAACGTTTGGCTCTATATATCACGTCACTGTTACTGATTTCTAATTTTGGCTTCTACCTGATTCTGTCGGAGAAAGATTATGGTCTTTTCTTTTCAGTCATTTTCATCATTTTGTTCTGCGCAATTTCCTACATCCTGGTAGTATTTATCCTGAACCGTTACATCAACGATAAGATCAAACCCATTTATAAAACAATCCGCGATGTTCCGATCAGCGGGAAAAAGAATAAACTTCTTGAACAGATAAGTACAACCAACATTACGGATGTTCAGAAAGAAGTGGAAGAATGGGCCAAAAATCAGACTGAGGAAATCACCCGACTGAAAGATCTGGAGCGATACCGGAAGGAGTTTGTCGGAAACGTATCACACGAACTCAAAACACCGATTTTCAACATTCAGGGATATGTTCTTACCTTACTCGACGGGGGTATTGACGATCCAAAAATCAATAAATTATACCTGCAACGAACCGAGAAAAGTATCGACCGGATGATTTCCATCGTGGAAGACCTGGAGTCGATTACCAAACTCGAATCGGGCGAACTGAAGATCAACCTGGCAAATTTCGATTTGGTACGATTAACGGAAGATGTGTTCGATCTGGCCCAGATGCTGGCAAACGAACGAAGTATCTCGCTGGAGTTTGCTACCAAAACCGACAAACCGGTCATGGTCAATGCCGACAAAAAGCGAATCATGGAAGTCTTGAATAACCTGGTTGGAAACGGTATTAAGTACGGAAAAAAATGGGGCCATGTGAAAGTTGGTTTTTACGATTTGCACGAAACGATCCTGATCGAAGTCAGCGATAACGGAATCGGAATGGAAAAAAAGAATCTGCCCCGTATTTTTGAACGTTTCTACCGGGTTGACAAATCCCGTTCACGGGAGCAGGGAGGCACAGGTCTGGGCTTATCTATTGTAAAACACATCATTGAAGCACATGATCAAACGATCAATGTGAAAAGTGTTGCCGATAAAGGAACGACTTTCACATTTACACTTGAAAAGGCAAAATAGTAGATTTCATTCATTTAATGGCAAAAAAGCATACCCGATTAACATGAAATTGCTAATTTTCAGCCAATTTTGATGTTAATATTTCGTCTTAGTGAAAAAACCGCTACTTTTAAATCCAAATTCAAAACTATTATGAGCGAAAGTCAATCAAAGATTCTGCTGGTAGACGATGAAGTTGATATTCTCGAATTTGTCAGCTACAACCTGGAGAAAGAAGGTTATAAAGTATATACTGCCCAGAATGGAGCAGAAGCAATAAAATTAGCGGAAAAAACACTTCCCGATTTAATTATTCTGGATGTAATGATGCCTGAAATGGATGGTATTGCAGCATGTGAAGAAATCAGAAGAATTCCGACGCTTCAGCATACCATGATCGCATTTTTAACTGCCAGAGGTGAAGATTATTCGCAAATTGCAGGATTCGATGCAGGTGCTGACGATTACATCACCAAACCAATCAGACCGAAAGTGCTGATAAGCAGAGTGAAGGCGCTGCTTAAACGAACAACTGCTCCGGGACTGCCCCAGGCTGCTGTTGTTGAAAATACGCACACGGTTACTGTTGGAACATTGGTTATCGACAAGGAACGCTACCTGATTATTCAGGATGGAAAAGAAATGATTCTACCCCGGAAGGAATTTGAATTGTTGTCGTTGCTGGTTTCGAAACCCGGAAAAGTATTTACCCGCGAAGAAATCTATTATTCGGTTTGGGGCGACAATGTTGTGGTTGGCGACCGTACCATCGATGTGCATATCAGAAAATTACGCGAAAAAATTGGAAACGACCACATTAAAACCCTGAAAGGAATCGGCTATAAATTTGTTGAATAGTTCCGTAAATTTTAATCCTCAATATTCAGGTTCATTTTGTTGAACCCGAAGTTAAAAACCAAACTAATTTGTCCTGAAATGGAAGATTGGTTTGGTTTTTTCGCTTTCAAATTTTTCTATATTTGTACCTTTCAAAAAATAAGGCTGTAATATAAGTTCCGATGAGCAATAAATTTCAGGTTTACAAGCAATTAGACCTATCTCAAATTAATAAGGATATTCTGAAAAGATGGGAGGAAGATGATACTTTTCACCAAAGTATTTCAACCCGCGAAGGTCATCCAACTTTTGTTTTTTATGAAGGGCCTCCGTCGGCTAATGGAATGCCGGGAATCCACCACGTAATGGCACGGGCCATCAAGGATACTTTCTGCCGCTACAAAACCATGAAAGGCTTCCGCGTTCACCGAAAAGCCGGATGGGACACTCATGGATTACCTGTGGAACTTGCCGTTGAGAAAATGCTCGGTATTACCAAAGATGACATTGGTAAAAAAATCAGCGTTGCCGAATACAATGCAGCTTGTCGCACCGAAGTCATGAAATATACCCGTGAATGGGAAGAATTGACCCGACTGATGGGCTATTGGGTGAACATGGACGATCCATATGTTACCTACGATAGTCGGTACATGGAAACGGTCTGGTGGTTACTGAAACAGCTTTTCGATAAAAACCTGCTTTATAAGGGTTATTCGATTCAACCCTATTCGCCAGCGGCGGGTACCGGACTCAGTTCGCATGAATTGAATCAGCCTGGCTGTTACCGCGATGTAAAAGATACTACTGCTGTCGCTCAGTTTAAAGCAATCCGGAATGAGAAGTCGGAATTCCTTTTCGAAAACTTGGAAACCGATCTTTACTTTCTGGCCTGGACCACCACGCCCTGGACTTTATCTTCAAATACTGCATTGTGCGTTGGTCCGAAAATCACCTACATAAAAGTCCGGACGTTTAATCCATATACCGGAGAACCAGTTACACTGATTCTGGCCAAGAATCTGCTGAATGCACATTTTGATGCAAAGAATGAAAGTCTTGCTTTGGAAGATTACAGTCCGGGTGATAAAAAAATACCTTACCGCGTTTTGGGTGAATACCTTGGAACCGAACTTCAGGGTTTGAACTACGAACAATTGATTGATTGGGTAAAACCAAAAGGTGATGCATTTCGGTTAATTACTGGAGATTTCGTGACTACTGAAGATGGTACAGGTATTGTTCACATCGCTCCAACATTTGGAGCCGACGATGACAGGGTAGCTAAACTACATGGAATTTCGCCGCTGATTGTGGATGATCTGGAAGGAAAACGCCAGCCTTTGGTTGACCGGAACGGACGTTTTTTCCTGATCGAAAATATGGATCCTGCATTTGTTGCCGAATATGTAAATCAACTTTCGTATTATGAATTTGCCGGACGTTTCGTCAAAAATGCCTACGATGAAACGCTGACTGAAGATGATACCACCGTGGATATCGACATCTGCGTGATGTTGAAAAAGGAAAACAAAGCTTTTAAGGTTGAAAAGCATGTTCACTCCTACCCGCACTGCTGGAGAACTGATAAACCAATCCTCTATTATCCTCTGGATTCATGGTTCATTCGCACCACAGCCGTTAAAGATAAAATGATTGCGCTCAACAATACAATCAACTGGAAACCGGCATCAACAGGAACCGGACGTTTTGGAAACTGGCTGGAAAACCTGGTCGACTGGAACCTGAGCCGTTCTCGTTTCTGGGGAACTCCGCTACCAATCTGGAGAACCGAAGACGGTCTGGAAACCAAATGCATCGGTTCGGTTGAAGAATTGATGACCGAAATGAACGCCGCTGTTGTGGCCGGCGTATTGGATAAGAATATTTTTGAAGGATTTGAAATTGGAAACAACTCCAAAGAAAATTATGAGCTGATTGACCTTCACCGCCCTTTTGTTGACGATATATTCCTGGTTTCAGCTTCAGGCAAAAAAATGTTCCGTGAACCCGACCTGATCGATGTTTGGTTCGATTCAGGATCGATGCCGTATGCACAACACCACTTCCCATTCAGCCTCCCCCCAGCCCCCTCCACAGGAGGGGGAGCAGGAACTCCCTGGAATATGGCTGATCCGATTAATTATGAATTTCTTAAAGAGCAGTCAAAGGGATTAAGAAAATTCTCAACAGAAGCAGAATCTTTGCTTTGGGAGGTACTACGAAATAAAAATCTTGAAGGGTTCAAATTCAGAAGGCAACACGTTGTTGACCAATTTATTGTTGACTTTGCCTGTCTAACGAAAATGTTAGTAATCGAAGTTGATGGATCAATTCATAACTTGCCTGACAATTTGATCTCTGATGCTGAAAGGTCAGAAAGATTGAAAACTTTGGGATACAGGATTCTTCGTTTTACGAATGATGATGTATTGAAAAGTATTGAAAATGTTCAAACAATAATATTAAACGAACTTAATGTAACGCCTGAGCCCTCCCCTGTGGGGAGGGTTTGGGAGGGGCTTTTTCCGGCCGACTTTATTGCTGAAGGGGTTGACCAAACACGCGGATGGTTTTTCACCCTGCATGCCATCGCTACTATGATCGATGAATCGGTGGCATTTAAAAATATTATTTCTAACGGACTGGTGCTGGATAAAAACGGCAACAAAATGTCGAAGCGCCTGGGCAATGCAGTCGATCCGTTTATAACTATCGAAGAAAACGGATCCGATCCATTGCGCTGGTATCTGCTGACCAACTCACAGCCCTGGGACAACCTGAAATTCGACATTTCAGGCGTCGATGAAGTCAAACGCAAATTCTTCGGAACGCTTTACAATACCTATAATTTCTTCGCGATGTATGCCAACATCGACGGGTTCACATTCGCTGATGATGAAATTCCTATAGATGAACGGCCCGAGATCGATCGCTGGATCATTTCATTGCTGAACACTTTAATCAAAGAAGTTGGTGAAAGCTATGAAACCTATGAACCAACGCGTGCAGGCCGGGCCATTTCTGAATTTGTTTCGGAAAACCTGAGCAACTGGTTTGTTCGTTTGAGCCGGAAACGTTACTGGGGAGGTTCGTATGACAAGGAAAAGATTTCGGCTTACCAGACACTTTACACCTGTTTGAATATCGTTGCCAAGCTTTCGGCACCAATTGCCCCTTTTTATGCCGATTTACTTTATTCCGACCTGAATAAAATCACCGGAAAGGAAGCTGACCAAAGCGTCCACCTTGCTGATTTTCCGGAGTGCAATGATTCGTTGATCAACAGTGATCTGGAGGTGAAGATGGCGCTGGCTCAAAAAGCCTCGTCGATGATTTTAGGACTGCGCCGGAAAGAAAAACTGAAAGTTCGTCAGCCGCTGGCTAAAATCATGGTTCCGGTTCTGAGCGGAGATTTTCAGGAACAATTCGATTCAGTAAAAAATATTATTCTTTCTGAAGTGAATGTAAAAGAAGTGGAATACCTGACCGATGCAGCAGGTATTATCAGTAAAAAAATCAAAGCAAATTTTAAAACTCTCGGGCCAAAATTCGGGAAACTAATGAAACAGATTTCCGTAGAAATCGCTGGTTTCAATCAGGAAGATATCAGTCGGATCGAAAAATCAGGAAGTTTTGATTTGAACATCAACGGCGAAACCATTTCATTATCACTGGAAGATGTTGAGATTCAAACTGAAGATATTCCCGGATGGCTGGTGGCAAGTGAAGGTGGATTAACCATTGCACTCGATATCAATCTGACAGAAGAGCTGAAACAGGAAGGAATTGCCCGTGAGTTCATCAATAAAATTCAGAATATCCGGAAAGAGAGTAATTTTGAAGTGACCGACCGGGTCGTCCTGAAGATTCAGAAACATGATTTTTACAATTCATCATTAGAGCTCTTTAAAGATTATATTACCACCCAAACACTTGCTTCAGAATTGGTTATGGTGGATGAGATTATTGATGAAAACTCGCAATTAGTTGAAATTGACACTGATATTGAAGCAAGGATTCAGGTGGTGCGGAAGTTATAGTTTATTAAGATTTCGGATAGATTAATTGACACTTTGAAATCGAATTATTTTTATACTTTTAGAGGCCGCGTCAAGTCAGAACAACTTGATTCAGGAAACAAAAATTAAAGCTTAAAGTTATGAGTGAAAAGAACAGATATTCGGATGATGAACTTCAAGAATTTAAAGCACTGATTCTTGACAAGCTCGAAAAGGCGCAGAAAGACTACGTAATGTACAAAAGCTCAATAACTCAGAGCGATGGAAATGATACGCAGGATACCTCTCCAACGTTTAAAGTATTGGAAGAAGGAGCAGCAACCTTGTCGAAAGAAGAGGCAGGTAAACTGGCTCAGCGTCAGCAAAAGTTTATTCAGTATTTACAGGCTGCTTTGGTGCGCATCGAGAATAAAACGTATGGTATTTGCCGCGAGACCGGCAAGTTGATTTCGAAAGAACGCCTTCGCGCCGTACCTCATGCGACATTGAGCATCGATGCGAAAAACAATCAGAAGTAATTTTTTGTAAGAGATAGAACGAAATGATTGGAGGAAGTAATTCTTCCAATCATTTTTTTATAATGAATGATCATGTCAAAATTAAATAAATCGATTCTCATCGTTGTTTTGGTCCTGTTGGTCGACCAAATCCTCAAACTTTGGGTTAAAACGCATATGACGCTTGGCCAGGAATTTAATATAGTCGGGCACTGGTTCATCATCCATTTTGTGGAAAATAACGGTATGGCGTTCGGATTCGAGTTTGGCGGCGAATACGGAAAAATTTTCCTGAGTTTGTTCCGTGTATTTGCCGTATTTGGAATCGGCTGGTATATCCTAAAACTGGTTAAAAAAGACCTGCCCATGGGATTTATTGCCTGCGTTTCGCTGATTTTTGCAGGCGCCATTGGAAATATTATTGACAGTGCATTTTACGGATTGATCTTCAACGACAGTTTTGGTCAGGTTTCTACCTTGTTTCCTGAAGGAGGAGGATACGCAACTTTCCTTCATGGCCGTGTTGTCGATATGTTTTATTTTCCACTGCTATCAGGCACCTATCCAAGCTGGATACCCTTTGCCGGAGGGGGTGATTTCCAATTCTTCCGACCGGTTTTTAATGTAGCCGATTCTTCCATTTCCATCGGAATCTTCTCCATCATTTTCTTCTACCGGAAGCAGTTCAATAAACTGGACCTGAAAGAAGATACTGCTCATTCAGAGGAAAACCATATCGAAGTAGAATCAACGGTTCTTTCAGATAATGAATCTCCGGGAAATTGATTGTTTCTCTTGTAAAATAGCAATGAATTAAGTAAACTTGCACTCCGAAAAAACGAATAGATTTCTTTTGTCGGAAGACAAGACTGCAAAAGAAAACCATAAAAATATTTCGGGCCTATAGCTCAGTCGGTTAGAGCACCTGACTCATAATCAGGGAGTCCCTGGTTCAAGCCCAGGTGGGCCCACTTGAATGTCAAAGAGTTACGAAGAATGTTCGTA
>JBAWZG010000092.1:0-15840 GCA_037143155.1 Bacteroidia bacterium | reverse complement strand
TTCCTGGCAGCAGTTGTTGCCGGATTCATTAATGCAATGGCTGGCGGTGGAACTTTAGTTTCATTCCCTGTATTACTGGCCGTTGGAATACCGCCGATCGTTGCCAATGTAACCAATACGGTTGCTCTGGTTCCGGGAACTATTGGTGGAATGTGGTCGCAACGAAAAGATTTCAGGTCGCAATACCAACGATTACTGAAACTCCTGCCGGTTGCCATTGTGGGCGGAATAGCCGGTGGATTGCTGATTCTGAATACCAATGAAAATACCTTCCGGAGCATTATTCCATACCTGATTTTACTGGCTACACTTTTACTGGCAGCTCAGGGTACCATTAAAAGCTTGGTAGTCAAACGCATTGGACATGCTCATACCGAACATCACAATCCACTGATTATGCTTTCGCTTGTTTTTCTGGCTTCGATTTATGGCGGATATTTTGGTGCCGGATTAGGGGTTATCCTGATGGCAGTTCTTGGTTTTGTAACCGACGATTCGATGACCCGCCTGAATTTCCTGAAACAGGCACTTGGTTTTGCAATCAATCTGGCAGCGGCCATTTATTTTGCCTTTTCCGGAAAAGTAGATTGGTTCGTGGCTTTTGTGATGATTTTCGGATCACTTTCAGGAGGATTGATTGGTGGTAAACTGGCTGGAAAAATGAAGCCGGAAGTACTGCGATGGATCGTTGTTTCGGCCGGTCTGATTGCCGCAGTAATTTTCTTTCTGAAACGATAAATTTAGACCTCAGGATATGACCGGAGAAACCAATCTGAAAACATTGCTTCAATCATTGAATCCCATACTTCATGACGGCGAGTATGTGTTTTGCACTTTAGAAGACATTACCAATATTGATCCGGCTGATTTGGTCATGACTTTCAGGGAAACGGAAGGAACAACAATAATCATCAGGAAAGAATCGGCTGACAACTTAAAACTGAAGTACAGTTTTACTGCAGCCTGGATTACTTTAAAAGTAATTTCGTCGTTAGAAGCAGTTGGCCTGACCGCTGCTTTCTCAACTGAACTGTCAAAAGAAGGCATCAGTTGCAATGTGGTTGCTGGCTTTTACCACGACCATATCTTTGTAAAACTCGACGAGGCTGAAAAAGCTATCGAAATACTGCAGAAATTATCGCGCTAAAATTTTATCTTTGGTTTTAAGATATTCAAATCAGACCTATTCATGAAGATTCTATACTTCTGCTTATCACTCACTTTGTCTCTGTCTGCTTTCGGTCAGTTGTTTCCGAAGGTTCCTGATTATAAAGGGAACATTGAACAGGTGGTTGAAAAAAGGTATGGCAAGGAAGCTAATTTCCTGAAACTTTTTAAGAATTCATATCATTCCGGAGCCTATTCAGGATGGAAATACACCTACCAGTTTAAAAAGCATACCAAATTGATCAGCCAAACAAATACCTTTAAGGGGAAAGTTGCAGAAGAAACTTTGTTTCAGCATGACAAAATTGACAACCGACTCATTGAACGGGAAATAATAACGGATAAATCAAACACCAATCAGGGAAATTATACCGAATATGAAAATATTACCGGTCCGGAAAACAGGATTGAAAAAGTTAATTTTTGGGCATTCAATTCGAAAGAATGTACCCGGAAAATTTTTCTGGTTGAACAGAATGTGGAATACAAGCAGAACAAATTAACTGCTTTTACACGCCAGAATATCAACGCGAACGGGGATAAGGGCAGTTCAGAACAATGCACTTTGTACTACGATTCTTCCGGCAAACTCATTCGAATTGAGCGAAAAGATGTTGAAACTGGATTTACAACCATTTTGCGTTATTTTTACAACAATCATCGTCTGGTTGATCATTTTTCGGTTGATTATTTAGTCGGACTAAATGAATACGGGAAGAAAAATCAGACACAGGAAGTGTATTTCAAATACGACAAGCAAGGCAACTGGATAAAGAAATACATCAAAACGGGCAAGAAAAACCAGCTGGAAGCCAAAAGAAGCATTAAATATTTTTAGTCAGTTCAATCTTTGGTAATTAAAAATCGCAAGGATTTACAGATAATAATAACCATTTAAACTTCCTGAAAATGAAAACAACAATCGGCTTAATTCATTGGTTGCCCCGGATTATTTGCATTCTGGCTATTCTCTTTGTAAGCATGTTTGCACTCGACTCATTTGCCCCGGGCCTATCTCTTTGGGAGCAAATTGGTGCTTTTATGATGCACCTTATTCCGTCTTTTGTTTTACTGGCTTTTCTGATCGTTGCCTGGAAATGGGAATTGGTCGGCGGTATTATTTTCACGATCATAGGCGTAGGATTAAGCCCGTTTATCTTTTTGCTCAATCATAACCGAAACCATTTTTCTGTTGGTGCCAGTATTGGAGTTGTTCTGGTGATAAATCTGCCTTTTATTATTGTCGGGATTCTATTTATTATCAGCCATTTCCTGAAGAAAAAGAAGCTCCAAGATACCGGGAAGGAATAACATAAACCGAACTTCTTTCGTTATTCAATCATGGATTCAATTTCCTGAATTTGAAATTGCAAAAGTGGAACAATAGTGTCAGATAAAATCACATAAACTTTTCGAGATGAAAGACGAAATTCTCAAAAATACCGACAACCCAAGGCAACTCGAAAGGCTGTACCGCGAAAATAAACTGCGTTTTAAACTCGAATTCAACCAACTCTATCCTGAACTTGCCGGCAACCAACTGGCCGAATGTTGGCACGAACGGCTGAATTTCGAAAGTCAGGAAATTTCGTGGGGAACGCGCAACGAACTGGTTTTTATTATTCTTGGTTCGCTATTGGCGGGAATTATTGCCAAACTGCCGGCATTCCTGAATTTCGATCCGCAGCAATTTTATATGCGAAACATTGGATTTATCTTTCTGCCTGTCCTGGTTGCCTGGTTCAGTTGGCAGAAACAAATGCAGCGTTCAGGAATACTGATCTCAGCCTCTGTTATGGCGATTTGTCTGGTCTTTATCAACTTTTTACCGGGGACTCAAAAGAACGATACCCTCGTGTTGTCGTGCATTCACCTCGCTTTCATCTTGTGGTTAGTTCTTGGAATCTCGTTTCTGGGCAAAAACCATGAAGACAAATCCCGAAGAATTGATTTCCTGAAGTACAACGGCGATCTGGCTGTGATGACTGCAATAATCCTGATTGCCGGAGCCATTCTAACCGGAATCACCATCGGACTTTTTACGCTCATCGGTTCAGATATATCGAGGATTTATCGCGAATACGTGGCCGTTTTTGGACTGGCCGCCGCACCTATCGTTGGAACTTATCTCGTTCAGACCAATCCGCAACTGGTCGGAAAAGTTTCGCCAATCATTGCCAAACTCTTTACACCGCTTGTATTGATCACCCTTGTTTTCTATTTATTTGCCATTCTTTTCTCCGGAAAAGATCCATACAACGACCGTGATTTCCTGATGATTTTCAATTTTCTTTTGATTGGTGTAATGGCTCTGATACTGTTCTCAGTTGCTGAAACTTCCAGGGAAATAAAGAACAGGACAAGCATTATGGTGCTTCTGGCATTATCGGTAGTGACCATCGTTGTAAATGGGATCGCAGTTTCGGCCATTTTATTTCGGATTTCGGAATGGGGAATTACTCCAAATCGCATGGCTGTTCTCGGTGCCAACCTGCTGATATTGACTAACCTGATTTTGGTTGCCATTCGCATTTTTAAATCAGCCACTAAAAAGAGTGATTTGTCGGATGTCGAAAAAGTAATTGTCCGGTTTCTACCCATTTATGGAATATGGGCCATTGTGGTGACTTTTGTTTTCCCTTTTGTATTTGGGTTCAGATAATAATCCTGAAGTTATTTCATATGTAATACTCTTCCAATATGGAGAATAATGTTCAGATTTTAACAGGCAGGTTGAAGTTACGACCTATCCGGCTGGAAGATTCAGGTTTGATTTTTTCGTACCGGTCAAATTCAACGGTCAATGAATACCAGGGATGGATTCCAAACATTATCGATAATGTTCGAGATTTTATTATCAATCGGACCTCCCCAGAAATTAATCTACCCGGAACATGGTTCCAATTCGTAATCATCAATCTGGAAAACAACGAGCTAATTGGCGATATCGGAGTTCACTTTTCAGATTCCGATGAACGCAATGCAGAACTTGGAATAACCCTGAACCAAAACCATCATGGAAAGGGTTTTGCTACTGAAGCTACGACCGGAATAATAAACTTCCTCTTCGACCACCTGGACAAACACCGAATAACCGCTTCCATTGATGCGCGAAACCTGAAATCTATCCAGCTTTTTGAACGCATCGGCTTTCAAAAAGAAGCCCATTTCGAAAAAAACATTTTCATCAACGGTGAATGGGTTGATGATTTAATTTACGCCTTGCTGAAAGTCAATTGGGAGCCGCATTCCCAACCCTGTCAGGTTTCGAAAACCTGACAGGTTTTATGATTCCATCCCAACCCCTTCCAACACCTCTTTTGCCTTTTTTAAGCTTTTCACCTTTTTGAAGATGAGTGAAAGCCGGTTAACGCTTTCTTTCTTGGTATAAGTTTGCTTACGTATCGTTTCAATCTGACTAAATATGCAAAAACATTAAATTTGTATAACAGATTTATTTTAACTTTGGAATAATTAAAGCTTCAGATCATGAACATTGAAAGAACCGAATCGGAAATAGTAATCAGAGTGTCTTCCAAAATAAACACGTATGGATTACAACGGCTTATTGATTATCTTAGATATCAAGAGCTTACTTCCACAAGTGAGGCAAAACAATCCGACATAGATACGCTGGCCAAAGAGGTAAATAAAAATTGGTGGGAAATGAACAAACAACGATTTATACCTGAATGAAGGTCGTAGTTGATACCAACATTGTTTTCAGCGCCATCCTCAATTCTGACGGAAAAATTGGCGATTTGCTATTAAATTCAAGCAAATACATTGACTTTTTCTCTATTGGATATTTGCATTTTGAGCTTGGCAATCACTATGAAAAGCTTTCCAGAATCTCTAAACAACCTATTGAAAAGATTGTAAATACTGAATATTTCATCACCCGAGCCATCAAATTTATTTCTGAAGAGCAAATCCCTGAAATCATCTGGCGTTCAGCTTATGCCTTAGTGAAAGAAGTTGATCTGGATGATATTGCTTTTGTTGCATTAAGCAAGCATCTCAAATGTAAATTGTGGACAGGCGATGGAGTTTTAATTCGAGGACTCAATATAAACGGGTTTTCAAACACCATTTCAACGGATGATCTTCTCAAATACCGCACTTTGCAGGAAAGGAAAATCCAAAAGTAATGATTTCCTCTATTCCTCCCCAACTCCTTCCAACACCTCTTTCGCCCTTTTTACGCTTTTCACTTTTTCAAAGGTGAGCGACAGCCGGTTGTTTCCTTCTTTCATGCGACAGGTTTGGTGGTGGGTTTGCACATAACGAAGTATCTGGCTAAACGCAGGCGACTGGTAAAACACCGATTGTGGATCGGAAATAAAGTGACAAACCATTTTGTGATTTTTCAGGATAACTTTTTCCATTCCGAGTTGAATAGCCACCCAACGCAGTCGAACTACTTCAACCAGTTCAATGCTTTCTTTCGGTAATTTTCCAAACCGGTCGGCCAGACCGGCTTCGAACTGAACCAATGATTCTTCACTTTCCAGGTTGTCCAACTCCCGGTATAGTAACATTCGTTCCGAAGTACTTTGGATATAACTATCCGGAAACAGCAATTGCAAATCAGTATCAATCTGGCAGTCGCTACCAAATTTCACCTTCAGAAAAGCATTCGACGAATCTTCTTTTTCGTCCTGGAACAGTTCTTTAAAATCGGTTTGTTTCAATTCCTGAATGGCTTCGTTCAGGATGCGGTGATAGGTTTCAAAACCAATGTCGGCAATAAATCCGCTCTGTTCGGCACCCAGCAGGTTTCCGGCACCGCGAATGTCCAAATCCTGCATGGCAATATTGAAACCACTTCCAAGCTCCGAAAATTCTTCGATGGCACGCAGGCGGCGGCTGGCTTCCGGAGTGACCGTCGAAAGTGGCGGCGCCAGGAGATAGCAGAACGCTTTTTTATTGGAACGGCCAACCCTTCCTCGCAACTGGTGTAAATCGCTCAACCCAAAATTCTCTGCATGATTGATGATAATCGTATTGGCATTCGGAATGTCGAGTCCCGATTCAATAATGGTGGTTGCAATCAGCACATCGAATTCGCCGTTGATGAAATCCATCATCAGTTTTTCGAGATTTTCGCCATCCATTTGTCCGTGACCAACTATCGTGCGGGCTTCAGGCACAATCTTTTTTATCTGGGCTTCCACCTCGTAAATATTCGACACCCGGTTGTGAATAAAAAACACCTGACCATCGCGGGCCAGCTCGTACTGAATCGCTTCACGGATAATATCCACATTGAATCCATGCAATTCGGTTGCAATTGGATAACGGTTGGGTGGCGGGGTCTGAATAATCGACAAATCGCGGGCACCCATCATCGAAAATTGCAGGGTACGCGGAATTGGTGTGGCAGTCAGCGTGAGCGTATCCACATTCACCTTCATTTGTTTCAGCTTTTCCTTGACCGAAACACCGAATTTCTGTTCCTCGTCCACAATCAGCAGTCCGAGATCTTTGAAAATTACTCCTTTACCAACCAATTTGTGTGTACCTATCAGAATATCTACTTTCCCGGTTTTGGTATCGTCCAAAACCTGTTTCACATCGGCAGCTTTGCGCAAGCGGCTGATGTATTCGACCCTCGCCGGAAAATCGGAAAGACGGTCGGTAAAAGTTTTAAAATGCTGAAGTGCCAAAAGTGTTGTTGGAACCAACACGGCCACCTGTTTACTGTCGGCCACCGCTTTAAAGGCGGCCCGAATGGCAATCTCGGTTTTTCCAAAACCCACATCACCGCAAACCAGACGGTCCATCGGAATTTCCTTTTCCATGTCTTCCTTCACCGCGAGAGTCGATTTCACCTGGTCCGGTGTGTCCTCATAAATGAACGAAGCTTCGAGTTCGGTTTGAAGGTAAGAATCAGGCGAAAAGGCAAATCCCCGTTCCTGAAGTCGCTGGGCATACAACTCAATCAGTTCTTTGGCGATGTCCTTCACCTTCAGCTTGGTGCGGTCTTTCATCTTCTGCCAGGCACCACTGCCCAATTTGCTGATGTTCGGCTCGGTGCCGTCTTTACCTTTGTATTTCGAGATGCGGTGCAGGTTGTGAATGCTTACCAGCAACACGTCATTATCTTTATAACTCAAGCGGATGGCTTCCTGAAGTTTTCCATCTACCTCAGTTTTGACCAGCCCCATAAATTTCCCGATGCCATGATCGACATGCACGACCCAGTCACCCTGATGCAGTTTGTTCAACTCTTTAAAGGTGATGCTGTCGCGTTCTGCCTTGCGGGTCTTGATTTCGAAGCGGTGGTAGCGTTCGAAAATCTGGTGATCGGTATAGCAGCAAATCTTTCGGTCGTGATCGATAAATCCTTCCTGTAAGGTAAAATTCACAGGCCGGAAAATGACTTTCAGTCCTTTATCGTCGAAAATGGCTTTCAGCCGATCGGTTTGCGAAACGTTGGTGGATAAAATATAATTAGTAAAACCGTCAGCCTGATGATCGATCAGGTTTTCGGCCAGTAAATCGAAATTCTTTTTGAAAACAGGTTGGTGACTGGTATGAAAACTGGCAATTTTTGACTTTTTGAAAAAGGATTTTTGTCCGAATTCAGCGCATGTAAAATGTTCAATTTCTTTGGAAAAGGTTTTTCCTGAAAGAAGTTTGGAGAACCATATTTTCCGTTCCTCTTCATTTTCAGCTTTATCGATAGTCTGACTAAAATTATGCTCCATCTGATCGGTAATCAGCTGGATATCGTTTAGAAAAAACAAAGTGTCATCAGGAACAAAATCCAAAAAGCTGATGCGCTCTTCACCTTTGAGATCCTGCTGAATGTTAGGAATAATACTGATCTGGGTCAGCGTTTCCTTCGAAATCTGATTGTCGAGGTTAAAACTCCGGATGGTATCTACCTCGTCTCCAAAAAAGTCGAGGCGATATGGATCTTCGCTCGAAAACGAATAGACATCAACGATACTTCCACGGATGGAATACTGACCGGGTTCGTAAACAAAATCAACCCGTTCGAAACCGTATTCGAAAAGCACTTCGTTCACAAACTCAATGGATAATTTATCGCCCTTCGAAACCCGAAAAGTATGCAGCGCCAATCCTTCACCCGAAATCACCTTTTCGACCAAAGCTTCAGGATAGGTCACAATAAGCAGTTGATTTTCGGCATTCAGGCGGTTAAGAACCTCGGTCCTCAGGATTATATTTTCCTGCTCGAGGATTTCGTAATGTACCGAACGTTTATACGAGGAAGGGAAAAACAAGACCGGAACTTCCGTAGCCAGCGTATTCAGGTCATCGTAAAAATAGGCAGCTTCTTCCTTGTCGTTCAGGCAAATAATAAATGATTTTTGTATTTCTTCCGAAAGAAGACAGGTAAGAATGCTTCGCGATGAGCCAACAAGTCCCTGCAGGTGAACCTTTTCACCCGGGTTATTCAACAACCGGCACAATCCGCTGGTCAGATTGTGCTTCCTGAACAGGCCTCTAAAATCCTTCCGCTCCAAAATCCATTCAAATTAGGGTGCAAATGTAAACATTAATGGGGGAAAGTGTTCTCTCAAATTTTCGATATGCTGTTCGTGCAAAATGCCAATAAACTCGTCACCCCGATTTTTTTTCGGGTCTTGCGTACGATAAGTGGGGACACTGAAACTATCCTGAAACAAGTTCAGGATGACGCTTCTGTCTTCGAATTCACTTGATCAGTGCGTCATGCCGAATTTATTTCGGCATCTAAATATTCACGGACAAAAGACACTTAAATCATTGATATTTAGGTTATCTTAGAACATACATATTGCAAAATGAGGAAAGGTTTTGTCTATATCATGTCGAACAAAAACAGAACGACCTTTTATATTGGCGTAACTTCAGCAATTAAAAGATGAGTTCTGGAGCACAAATCGGGGAATGGGTCTGTGTTTACCTCCAAATATAATCTTGTTGATTTGGGTGAATATGAAATAATCGAAGGAATGGCAGTATGCATCCAGCGGGAGAAGCAATTGAAAAACTGGCATCGTGACTGGAAGATTAACCTGTTCCGAGAAAGTAATCCTGAGATGATAGATTTAGCTGCGGATTGGTATGTGAAATCTGGAGATCAGTTGGTCATTGCTGATCGGATAAAACAAATCAGGACCAGCTAATATTTTTACGACAGACCCTGAAACAAGTTCAGGGTGACGTTCCGATCTTCGGATTACCAAAATCGGTACGGCATAACAGACATAGGATTATCAAAATCTTCCGGCATCCATCTATCTTACTATTTTTGAAGCTTTTAATTAATTCGTCGCAATTATGATTTTAATCCAAGCTTTTTAAAAGGAAGCAGAGATGTTGATTTAATGCCGGATGTTTTGTAATTTTCAAGATATTTTATTATGGATTTCAAAACACGATCCAATGACTAAAGATTCAGAAAAACACCATTCGAAACATGATGGCAAAAGCCCAAAACATGTTGAACCTGAGAAAAAAGATCACCGCCTTATCAGTGAAAAAAAATATAATAAAGAACTCCGTAAACTGGAAGTTGAACTGATCCACTTACAGGAATGGGTAAAATATAAACAGTTAAAGGTTGTTGTTTTGTTTGAAGGTCGCGATGCTGCCGGAAAAGGTGGCGTAATTAAACGGATCAGCGGTCCGCTCAATCCGCGTTTTTGCCGGATTGCGGCACTTGGAACACCAACTGACAAAGAGAAGTCACAGTGGTATTTTCAACGTTATGTAGATGTTCTGCCGGCTGGCGGAGAAATGGTGTTATTCGACCGGAGCTGGTATAACCGTGCCGGAGTTGAACATGTAATGGGATTTTGTACAGCCGAACAATACGAAGAATTCTTTAGAAGCTGCCCTGAATTTGAGCAGATGTTGATTCGTTCCGGAATCATCCTGATCAAATACTGGTTCTCTGTCTCGGATGAAGAGCAGGAAATTCGCTTTCAGGAAAGAATAAATGACCCGACAAAAACCTGGAAAATAAGCCCGATGGACGTTATCTCGCGCGAAAAATGGGTGGAATATTCCAAAGCCAAAGATGAAATGTTTAAACATACCGACACGAAACTCTCTCCGTGGTATGTGGTTCCGGCTGACAACAAAAAACTGGCCAGGCTAAATTGTATCAGTCACCTGTTGAGCATGATAAGTTACAAACCGCTTGAATCTGAACCAATCAGTTTGCCTCCGCGGGAAGAATTTCCGGCCTATGTAAGACCGCCTATTTCGGATCAGACTTTTGTACCCGACAGGTATGGCAGAAAAAAAGATGCTACAGAATCG
The DNA here is from genome assembly GCA_037143155.1 of Bacteroidia bacterium. Taxonomy (GTDB): domain Bacteria; phylum Bacteroidota; class Bacteroidia; order Bacteroidales; family Prolixibacteraceae; genus Aquipluma. The sequence continues at coordinate 5,388 of JBAWZG010000092.1, read as the reverse complement.
GATCAGATTTAAAGAAAAGTGCAGCGTTCTGCTATATTTGTTTTTTTTAAACTTCATAAATGGCACGATTTCTAAACGACCGCAAAAAGGCATCCGGAGGAATACCGGGTTCGCTCATTCACTTAGGAACAAAAAAAATTGAAAAACCACTAATCCGGTTAATCAATTTTAACAGCGAAAAACTAATTGAAAATGAGCCTGAAAAACTGGAGGATTGCTTGCCTTTCATTCTGGAGAATACGGTAAGCTGGATAAGTGCCTATGGCTTGCATGAGGCAGAAATGATTCAGAAATTAGGCGAACTGTTCGGTATACATGGGATTTTGCTCGAAGATATGCTTAATACCGATCAACGGCCTAAAATTGCCGAAACCGACAAACTGTTGATTATAATCCTGAAAATGCTGGATTATAATGAGAAAACCTCAGAGTTGAGTTCGAATCAGATTTCAATGATTTTAGATGAAAATTACCTCATCACCCTTCAGGAAAAAGAAGGGGGTTACTTTGATGCCATCCGCGAACGCATTCGCAAAGGAACCGGCCGGGTCAGACGGAAAAGAGCCGATTACCTGACTTACCTTCTGCTCGACACCATCGTTGATAATTACCTGGTTAACATTGAAATACTCGGTAACATTATTGAAAAAATGGAATCAAGGATTTTCATGCCCAATCAGAAAGGGCTGATTAAGGAAATATATGATCATAAAACTGAAATAAATTTTTTAAGGAAAAACATCCGGCCAGTCAAGGAAATTGTGCACCATCTGATTGAAAACGAATCGGGTTTTATTTCGGACGATAACCTGAAGTACTATCGTGATCTGAACGACCTGATCGTGCAGGCCACGGAAAGTATTGAGATTTACCAGATGATGCTGAACGATCAGATGAATATTTACCATGCGAGCCTCGACAGCAAGGCCAACGAAATCATGAAGGTCCTCACCATCTTCTCAGCATTTTTTATTCCACTTACATTTGTAGCAGGTGTTTATGGAACTAATTTCGAAAATATTCCGGAGTTGCACTTTAAGTACGGCTATTTGTATTTGTGGATGGTGATGCTGATGATTTCTTCTGTGTTGGTCATCTATTTCAAAAGGAGGAAATGGTTTTAGGAATTGTAAGAACGATTATTGAACCAATCCTAATTCTGGCTGTATAATGAGAAATTCTCTTGTTTTCTGAAATCAACGCATGGAATAGTAAAATAAAACACGCTTCCTTTTCCTTCTTCACTTTCAGCCCAAATCTTTCCACCGTGTTTATTAATGAAATCCTTTGACAAAAGCAATCCAAGTCCTGTACTTGGTTCGCCTTCAGTACCAACACGACTGGAATTCTGATCAATTGAAAAAAGCTTATCAAGGATTTCTTTGCTCATTCCGATGCCGGTATCCCGGACTGATATTTCAACAGTATTCCGACCCAGTAACTTTGCCGAAATAGTGATTTTACCTCCTTTAGGCGTAAATTTTACAGCATTCAGTGCGACATTTCGAATAATTGATTCAACCATGTTCTGATCTGCAAACACAATTAAATCATCCTGGAAATCAAGTTCAGTCTCAATTCCTTTTCTATGGGCCATTTCGAGAACCAATTCGATTCCTTCTGAAACTTTCGCCATCAAAATAAAGGATTTCGGATCGAAGCTCGTCATACCACTTTGAAGACGTGACCAGGCCAACAGATTTTCGAGTAAAGCATAGAGGTTAGTAGCTGATTTACTCATGCTTAATGCGATATTTTGTATTTGAGCCATCGATAAGTTTTGCAGATCTTCTGACATTACTTGTGTCAGTCCCATAAAACTATTAAATGGACTGCGAAGGTCATGAGCCACTATAGAGAAGAATTTATCTTTCTCAGCATTGAGATTTAAAAGTTCTTCATTCTTATATTTCATGAGTTCTTCAGCTTCCTTCTTTTCTGTATTGTCTCGGGCAGTGACAATTAATACGACTTTGTCAAAATATTTTCCTCTGTTCACAATCACTTCACTTGGAAAGATTTCCCCGTTTTTCCGTTCGGCCCAAAAATCAAAAAATGCCGTATTTCCGGTTTCAGTGACATCATTCATAATAACTTGAATTTCTTCAAAATTATTGAGTCCCGGAGCAGAAACCGCCAACTGTGATTTTCCGATCAGATCATTTTTGGAACACTGATACATTTTTTCAGCACCCTCGTTTACGTCAATAAAAGTTCCTGATTCGTCCAATACATAAATCGCTTCCGACACCGAATTGAAAATGTCCAGATAACTTTCTTTGGTTAACTGTAACTCAATTTCTGACAGTCTTCGTTCGGTAATATCGCGAACAATTGACAAAACTTCGCTGTTACCGCATGGAACATATCTCGATTCAAAATATTTCAATGTTTTCCCAATCTTCATTTCGTAAGTTGAATAATCAGCTTTACCGGTTGCCAGAACTTGTGCAACTTTTTGACGGGTAATAATTACGACTTCATGCGGCAGTATATCTTCGACAAGTTTACCCAGAAAGTCTTCTGGTTTAACCAGCAATTGATCGTGTGACTCGGAATGAAAATCAACTATTTTACAATTGGAATTAAATACAAACATCATATCAGGATTCGCACCCAATAAAGCCTCATATCGATTATGACTTTTCTTTAACTCTTCCTCGGCCCGCTTCTTTTTGGTAATGTCTCTGATTGTTCCCTGTCCGACAAATTCCCCTTTCAACTTTACTAATTGCCCGATTATTTCAACATCTACCAGATATCCATTTTTATGATAGATTTGTGTATTGATATTGAAAACTTTCTGGTTGTCAAAAATATTTCTTAGTTGAGAAAGGCTATCAGAAATCTCTTCTACAGGTAGAAATTCTGCAAACATTCTTCCGGTTATTTCGTCCACTTTATATCCAAGAATCTTTTCCACACTTTTGTTGAAGAAGAGTAGTTTTCCGAATTTATCAAAGGTGAAAATGACATCTAACGAGGACTGAGTAATTACCTTGTAGTTTTCTTCACTCTCACGCAGTGCTTCTTCCGTATTCCTTTGTTCAGTGATATCACTCATGATCAGAATAGCATTTACTACCTTGTCACCTACTTTGACCGGCGAAAGTCTGGAAGAATACCAGCATATTTCGTTGTTGAAGCCAAGAGCACGAGATTGAAATGATTGAGGAATAGCTTTGGCAAAAACACTTTCCAAAGACTTCTTCATAACAGCGTGGTACTCAGGTGCAGCCCAATCGCAAAAATTTTTACCAACTACATCTTCTATTTTATTTCCTGAAAATAAGCGACTTGTATTTAAAATAGTTCCCTGCCTATCCAATTCGATAATAACATCTGCGGCATTATCAGTAACGGTGCGCAAACGTTCTTCGCTAATACTTGCGGTTTCTTCGGCCCGCTTTCGTCTCAAAGATACTGCGGCCAGCCTAACAAAATTCTCCAGAATTTCCATTTGCGGATCAGACTGATCACTGCTCAATGCAATCAGAGATGATCCATACAGCTTATTTTCAACCACATACGACAATCCTAAATAGCGATCAGCTTTGAGGATTGATTGAACCAAGGATTCCACCTTAGGAGTTACTGTTCCAAAAGTAGCATCAGTAAGCGAACTGTATTTATCGATACTACCTTTTGTAATACCGTGATACATAAAATCATTGACCACAAAGTGAATGTTTTGCACTTGTTTGCCAACCTTAATTATTATTCTATCAAGTAATTCTGACTCCATCTCAATGTGTCTTGGAGTCAAAGTTTTGTTTTTAGGATTATATGCTGAAAAAGTAACTCCAAGTGCACCGGTAAGATCTTTTATCTGCCTGGTAATGAAAGTTTCAAGGTTGTCTCCTGACGATATTTTCGAAAGTTCAATCGAAAACTGGTTGAGTTTTAATATGGCGTCTTTTTCCCGGATTACTGCAATTTCAGAATTCTTATCTTCTGTAATGTCGCGTAATGATGAGATGAACAATTTATTCTTTCCAGAATCTAAAACGGTAGATGAAAACCTCACCGTTTTTCTCTCACCGTCTACACAAACAATTTCCTGCTCGTAGGTTTCTTTAACTCCATTTACCGCTTCTTTTATAAAGCGTGATATTCTATTTTTTAATTTTTCTTTTAAATCAGGTGTCCTTGCCTCTTTTACGGCAAATTGATAGTGTAAATTCCAAAGGTAATCGCCAATTGCATCAGGTTGATTGATCCCTGTAATATTTACTAAGGCTTTGTTCCAGCTGATAACTTTTCCGTTAATGTTGGCAATCAGGGTTGCGTCGGATGAAAGTTCAATGATGTTTTTATATTCATCATTGTTCAGTAATGTAATTTCAGTTGATGATGAAGTGTCCTTTTTGTGGAGTAATCCCTCCAATTCCAAAACCCTCCTTTCCATTTCTTCATACGTCAATTTACCATCTTCCATAGATCACTTTCCCTTAGAAATAAATAAAGCTGCAATACTTTTGTTAAACAAAATCCTCTCATACATACTAATTTAGTATGTATAATTTCGCTTATACACTTGTTTTGCCTTAAAAACTTTTCAATCTAAATAATACGAATCACTAAAACAGCTCAACAAATTATGGCACTGGGAATGCCAAATTAGATCCGAGCTAATACTGAGCAAGATAATAATTTTCTGATACAAGGTCAAATAAATTTAGTTTTGTCGGATTTTTATTTTTCGACTGCTTCAATCCCATGCAATTAGGCTTTATTTCATGATAATAATCCCACACTAAAAGAATATTCTTTTCATTCGTTCATCTTTTTAATGTTAAATTATTCCATTTAATGAAACAATGATACAATACATACCGTATCCGAATTTGACTTTGCGGAATTAATATTTTTGAACTTACCTAAGTTGATTGGTTTTTTGTGAAAAGCAAAGTTTGTAAGGTAATTTTAGTTGTTTGTTTAGTGAAAAGCGGTGGACTTCCACCGCTTTTCACTTTTTTTATAAAATAAACGTTCTCCGCCTTGCAGATAATAGTTAAATTTGAGCCACAATACCTGTGAGTACACTTAGGTTTTCAAAATCCATTAATTCAATCAAAACAAATATCCATGCAGAATATCCAGTACAGTCAAGTTGAAAAGGTCTTTCTGCAACAAGCAGGAATTGATCGGATTAGCACAAATATACCCTATATAACTGTAGCGAATTTTCCAAAACTCGGGATGCTCGCTTCCTTGCGATTTCTGGAATGGGCTTCGCAAAACCCCAACGGATTAATCAGTCTTCCAACTGGAAAAACCTCTGAGTATTTCATCAAATACACTCATTTTTTTCTTGAAAACTGGAATAACAGTAGAGGTCAGGAGCTACTATGTACTTATGGACTTTCCGGAGTGAAAAAGCCGGAT
>JBAWZG010000091.1:0-15876 GCA_037143155.1 Bacteroidia bacterium | reverse complement strand
GTAAAAATTAAACTTAAAAAATCTTAAAACTTTTTAAAAATCCGGAATCGGATAGGTAAACGAATTTTTTCCAAATAATCTGTAATTTGAGATTTTCGCTTATCTTTAATTTTTTCAATAAACTACATGGCAGAGAACTTTAAATTTATTACTTTTTCCAACGAACAAGACCAAATAATCGGTTTGGAACTGGGAGGAATGCTTATCCTGGAAAATGTTCAAACGCTTAAATATAAACTTATTGGTATTGCTGAACGTTTGGGAAGCGAGGTGATAGTAACGATTTCAGAACTGGATGAAATTGATCTTTCAAACATTCAGTTGCTTGTTGCTTTTATCAGGAGTATGCGCGAATCGAAAGTTAGTTTTCGGTTTGTATGGGATATTGATGACGATCAGAAGTTGCTTCTTGAGCACGTTGGTATTAGTAACGAACTATTAATGAACATTTAAAATGTCGAAACAAATTTTGATAGCTGACGATTCAGCGAGCATTCGCGAAATTTTGACTTTTATACTTCAAAATGCCGGTTATCAGGTTTTACAGGCCTGCGACGGGAAAGATGCCCTGAAATATTTTGATGGCAGGCCAATTGATTTGCTGCTCACTGATTATCACATGCCAAATCTGAATGGTCTCGAGTTGACAGTTCAAGTCCGGCAGATAGATAATTACAAGTATATCCCGATTTTGGTGCTGACTACCGAAACTCAAAATGAAAAAATAAAGGAAGCTAAAGATTCAGGAGCAACAGGTTGGTTAACGAAGCCGTTTAATTCAGAAAAACTTTTAAATACATTACGAAAAGTAATTCGCTGATGATTTCATTTGTCGAAAAGTTTAAAGATGAAGTAGGAGAGTATTTCGAACGGTTAGAGTCGGGATTACTTTTATTGGAACATGAGCTTGATAATCAAAATGTTATTGATGAAATATTCCGAATCATGCATTCCATGAAAGGAAGCGGCGGGATGTTTGGATTCGATCTGATCAGTGAGGTAACTCATGATCTGGAGTCTCTTTATGATTTATTCAGGTCAAAAAAACAAAAGGTCGATTCTGAAGTGATCACTTTTACTTTAAACTCCATTGACAGTCTGAAAAAGCTGATGGTGCAGGAACCAAATAGCGAACACAGGTTAATAGCCGGACAAATGATTGCTGAAACGAAGCAACAAATTGCCCGGATTACAAATATCAAATACATACCAGACAGTATAAAGTTAACTTTTTCAGGCACTTCAGATCAATCAGCAGCAAGTCAAACTACTTATTTTATTTCATTTATTCCCGGCGAAGATATTTTAGTTAATGGAACCAATCCGCTTTACCTGGTTGATGAACTCAATGCTCTGGGCGAATGTAATATCCAGATTTCTATCGATAAGCTGCCTCCCTTATCCCAAATAGATCCGCTCAAATGCTATATTTCATGGACATTGTTTATTGCTACTGTTGAAAATATAGAAACATTGCACGATGTTTTCATTTTTGTGTCGGATAACGCTCAGGTTCAAATTGAAAAGGTTTCATCTGAAAATGTGATCCGAAATGAGGCTGTTTTGGCAGGATTTCTGAATGCAAAATTCAATGAGGAGAAATGGTTGCCCATTGAAGCAGAAATTCCGGAGTCAGAAAAAAAAGAAGTAGAATCTGAATTGGATCAAAAAGAAGTAGTTCAAGCACTGCAAAAATCATCGGCAGAGAGCATTAAAGAAACGTTTATTTCACCAGCTCCGGTGGATTCCATTCGGGTTGATTCGAGAAAAATAGATCAATACATGAATCTTGTAAGTGAATTGATTATTGCACAATCACGAATGGACCTGATTTCAACCAAGCTTAAATTTCCGGAACTGGAACAACACACTGAGACATTTGAAAAGCTGATCAATCAGCTTCGTGATAATGCATTTTATATGAGCTTGATCCCGATTCAAAGTGTCAGCGTAAGATTCAAAAGGTTAATTCACGATTTATCAAAATCACTCGATAAGGAAGTTGAACTGGTAACCGAAGGAATGGAAACCGAAATGGATAAGAATATCATTGAGAAGCTGATGGAGCCTCTTTTGCACATCATCAGGAATTCTATGGATCATGGTATCGAAAGCAGATCGATTCGATTGTCCAAACTGAAAGAACCTGTTGGTAAAATAACAATTAAGGCTTCGCTGGTTGGCAGTTATGTACAAATTGAAATTGAAGATGATGGAGCTGGTCTGGATCGGGATCGCATCAGTAAAAAGGCCTTGTCAGCAGGAATTTTGTCTGATTTGGATGGTATTTCTGATGAAGAAATTTACCAGTTAATTTTCGAACCCGGATTTTCCACTTCCAAGCTGTTAACTGATGTTTCAGGCCGGGGAGTTGGCCTGGATGTGGTAAGGAAAAGGGTTCAGGAGATGAGGGGTTCGATAGAAATAAGCACTGAAAAGGACCGGTTTACCCGGTTTACAATCCATCTTCCGCTTTCACTTTCGATTATCGATGGTTTATTAACCTCGGTAGGTGAAAGTTATTTTGTTATTCCATCATCGGTCATCCGGAAAATATATGCTGTAAAACATGAATTGCTGAAGAAGGACCTCCGGCAGATAGTTGAGCTTGATGAACTTCAATTGCCATACATTAATATGCACGAAGAATTTGAAAGCGAAAAGCAGGCACCGGAAGACCAATTCGTCGTAGTCGTTTCCTTCGGAATTCATTTATTTGGTTTGGTTGTAGACGAAGTGCTTCGTGAATATCAGGCTGTAATAAAGCCGTTGGGAAACATGCTTAAAGGCCAGGATGTATTTTCTGGAGTAAGCATCCTGGGAACAGGCCAGCTGGCACTGGTGATTGATACCAATAAGTTGATTCAAAAATATTCGTAAAATGGCTGCAGAAATTATTCAGGGATTAAATTCTTATTTTACGTTCAGGCTTGGAACCGAACTTTTTGCCGTTAATATTGGCCATGTAACTAAAATTCTTGGTTTAGTCGAACTCACCAAAGTGCCCAATTCTCCGAAGTATTTTAAAGGAATTATCAATCTTTTTGGCGATGTTTTACCTGTTTTTGATGGTCGTTTGAAATTTGGTTTTGCTGAAACGGAAAACACCCGCAATACCTGTATCCTTGTTTTTGTTTTTGAATTGAATGGACGGGTAGTTCTTTCGGGAATCACAGTCGACTCGGTTGAAAAAGTGCGGATTTTTGAGCCTGAACAGGTAAATCCTGAACTAACGGTTGGCAATGGTTTTAACAACGAATACGTCTTTGGGATTGCAACTGTGAATAATGAAATAGTTGTTATTCTGAATATCGAAAAGATATTTTCGGAAGAAGAAATCAGTTTGGTTAAAGTAGTATAGTAAATTATTTAAAATAAACATGTTATGAGATTTGTTGATTTAAAAATACGGACAAAACTGACCGGAACATTTAGTGTCCTGATTTTTGTTGGCTTACTTATTTCGGTATATTCAGTTGCAAGTTTATTGTTTTTCAAGAAGGATATTGATTCGTTTTCCAAAGAATTTATTCCGCAGCTTGAGCTTTCGACCCGGGTAAGCAATGAAACCCAGATGGTAGCTTTTGATATGGAAGGATATTATTTAACCGGTAAACCCGAATATCTAAAATTAGCAAAGGCTGAATTTGACTCACTGAAGATTGCCTTGGACGGAGGGGCACATTTGCTTGAAAAGTCGACGAACCTATCGATATTGGAACAAAGTCTGAGCGAAGCCAGTATTTTGATTCCGTTGTATGAACAGAATATCATGATGACTTTTAAGACTGTTCAGGAAATCAATAACCTGCAGCAGAAGCCAGTCTGGAACTCCGAAGGAATCAAAAGCAATTTGGGACAAAAGAATAAACCGAAGAGAAAAGAGAATAATTCGGTCGCAAAAGTAGTACCTGATAATAATTTGGCATTGACATTAATAGCAGAAAAAACTGTTAAACTGGATGAATTACGCAATGCAGGTTTGATTATCTCCACAAAACTTAAAATAAAATCTGATATTTTACGAAAATCTGCTATTGCTTATACTACTGAAGTTGCTCATGGCTTTAACAGATCGATCAATTTGATCGTTATTATTCAGTTGATTATTGGTCTTGTAACTTTATGCTTTTCTGTTTTTATCGTTGTCTACATCTCGCGGATTATCACACAACCGCTGATAAAAGGAATCGATTTTGCCCAAAAGATGGCAAAAGGAGATTTAACGGCAGAGCTTGATGTCCATCAAAAAGATGAGATTGGAATTTTGGCCGATAACCTGCAATTGATGAACAACCGCATTCGTGAGACGATTTCTTATGTTGCAACTACTGCGGAAAGCCTTGCGTCTGCAAGTCTTGAGCTGAGTTCAACCTCCCAGTTAGTTTCACAGGGAGCATCGATGCAGGCCTCCTCTTCGGAAGAGGTTTCGGCTGCAATTGAAGAGATGGCAGCTAATATTCAGCAAAATAAGGAGAATGCCAAAATAACTGAAACCATTGCGATCAAAGCCGAAAAAGATATATTTCTGGGAAGTGGTAAGGTGACCCATACCGTAGAAGCCATGCACGAAATTGCCAACAAAATTTCGATTATTGGCGATATTGCTTTTCAGACCAATATTCTGGCTCTCAATGCTGCTGTTGAAGCAGCCCGGGCCGGCGAGCACGGACGCGGATTTGGGGTAGTGGCTGCTGAAGTTGGCAAACTGGCCGATCGAAGTAAACTGGCTGCGGCTGAAATTGATCAGCTTACCAAAACAAGCGTAAATAATGCGGAAGTAGCCGGAAAACTTATGAAGGAAATTGTGCCTGATATTCAAAAAACTTCGCATTTAATTCAGGAGATATCATCAGCTAATTATGAGCAAAGTACAGGAGCCGACCAAATTAATTCAGCCATTCAGCAGTTAAATATGGTTACCCAGCAAAATGCGGCAACGTCCGAAGAATTAGCAACCAGTGCCATTGAATTATCAGCTCAGGCAGAGCAACTTCAGGAAATTATTTCATTCTTCAGGTTAAGTGAAAATGAGCCCTCGACAAGCAAGACTAAAGCCGCATTTCAGCAACAACAAATAGCTGTTGATTCACATCAGGAAGCCAGGCATGGGGTTGTAATTGATTTGGATGAACCGGATGTTTCCGACGATGAATTTGAACGTTTTTAACTTTGTTTTTATTCCCTTTTTACTTTGATTTTGAAATCAGAATTTATTGAAATATCAGATGAGCTTTTCCTGAAACTTGGGAAAATGATAACAGACCGGTATGGAATTAATATGCCGATTGACAAAAAAATCATGTTTCAGGCTCGCCTGCAACGGCGGCTCCGTGAACTTGAGATTTATTCGTTCGATGAATATGCTTCAAAACTATTGAGTGACAATGGGAAATCACCGGAGTTTGACCTTCTGCCGGATTTCATTTCAACTAACAAAACCGAGTTTTTTAGAGAAAAAGGCCATTTCTATTATATATCTGACCAAATTTTGCCTGAATTCATGAAAAATGCAGCTTCAACCCAATTGCATCAGTTAAATATATGGAGCTCAGGTTGTTCAAGCGGTCAGGAAGCATATTCAATTGCGGTTACAATGGAAGAATTTATGCGATTGAAAGGCTTCAGGTTCGGATATTCAGTCATTGCTACCGATATTTCGGGCCGGATGTTAAAAGAGCTTAGGGAAGCGATTTATCCGATGGCACAGATCAGTGAGATTCCCATGGAAATCAGACACCGCTACTTTCTGAAAAGCAAAAACATGATTGAGCCGAAAGTCAGGGTCATCAAGGAAATCCGGAATAATGTAAAGTTGGCTTACCTGAATCTGATGGACAATTCTTATTCGTTCAATACCTCATTTGATATCATTTTTCTTCGGAATACACTGATCTATTTTTCTTCGGAAGTTCAAAAAAAAGTATTGACGAAAGTTCTCGAAAATTTGAAAGAAGGTGGTTATCTGTTTATTGGTCATTCAGAGTCACTGATCAATATGGATTTACCCATTCATTCCATTGCCCCAAGTGTATACATCAAAACAAAAATTAATAGGAAATGAATTCAGAAACTAAACTCCAAATCGATCTGGAAGCCTGCAGGCAAAGGAATTCTCAATTAAGCAGTGAAAATGATGAATTAGTCAGGAGCCTTTTTGATGTCAATGATAAGCTTCGCGATTCAGAAAAGCTGAAAGGTCATTTCATAAGTAACATTACCAATGAAATTGTGAATCCGTTTACCAGTGTTATTGCCCTGGCACAAAATATTAAACAATTAAAAGAAGGGGAAATTGCGCAGGCACACCGGATGGCTGAAATGATCTACCTTGAAGCATTTCAGCTCGATTTTCAGCTTAAAAATATTTTTGCTGCTGCTCAGATAGAAGCTGGAAATGAAGATATGAAACGGTCTTCATTCCGGATAGACGAACTTGGTGAGAGTTTGAGCCATTATTTTGAATCTCTTTTAAACAAAAGGAATATCCGGCTTTCGGTTCGTTTTATTAATAATCTGAATGCAGATTTGCCTGTTTCCTTTGTTTCAGATAAGGAAAAGGTAGATTTGATACTTAAAAACCTGATTAGTAATTCAATAAAGTACAGTCCTGAAAATTCAGTCATTGAACTTGAGTTTTACATGGAAAGAGGTTGTCTTGTAATGGAAATTTCTGATCACGGCAAAGGAATTCATGAAGTTGACCGCAAGATTGTATTTGATCGGTTTAAACAATTGGATGAAAAAATAAATTCAATCAATACCGGTCATGGTCTTGGTTTATCGATAGTCCAGGCGTATTCAGAAATGCTGGGTGGCAAAGTTAGTCTGAACGACAATCCGGAGGGTGGATTAAAAATCAGGATTTCTATTCCGAAAGGTGACGAAATTGTTGGTTGGGACGATCTGGAAGATTTTTTATTGGATTCAGAAGCAAGTTACTAATGAATAAGCTCGGAAAAGCTCAATTTTTTCTTTATCCGTCAACTATACGTGTCAGTAAGGAACCCCAATGGATTACAACCATTTTGGGATCCTGTGTAGCAGTTTGTTTTTTTGATCAGAAAAATAAAATAGGAGGGATCAATCATTTTATGTTGCCCTATTGGAATGGTGAAGGTCTGGAATCGCCCAAGTACGGAAATGTGGCCATTTTTCAGTTATATCAGAAAATGCTTGAATTTGGAGCAAAAAAAGAGAACCTTGTGTGCAAAATTTTTGGTGGAGCCGAAGTTCTTGGTGAACAACACTTCATATTTAATGTTGGACAAAGAAATATTGAATTAGCATTCAAAATCCTGGCTGAAATGGATCTTCCGGTTGTAAGTTCCAGTACAGGTGGAAAACAAGGCCGAAAAATTCATTATAATACAGGAACTGGCGAATTATTTCAGAAGTATCTGGGGAAAATAATATAGAATGAGATGAAATGATAAGAAGGATTAAAGTTTTAATTGTTGATGATTCCGTCTCGGTACAAAATACTCTGGCTCAGATATTAAGTCAGGATGATGAGATTGAAATCATAGGAACTGCTACAGATCCATATGAAGCTGTTTCTAAAATAGCAGAAAATCTTCCGGATGTAATAACTTTGGACATTGAGATGCCACGAATGGACGGATTAACATTCCTTGGGAAGCTAATGAAACAACATCCTATTCCGGTTGTCGTTATTTCATCGGTTGCCATAGAAGGTTCAGAAAAAGGAATGCAGGCTTTGAAACTGGGTGCACACGAAATAATTACCAAACCCAGATTGTCCAGTCAGGAACACATAGAGGAATACAGTATTCGGATTACTGATGCTATAAAAGCAGCGGCCATTTCGAAGCGAATCCAGTTAAGACTTGGCAAACAGAATGATGGAAATGATAGTTCGGTTAAAAATTTGGATAATACGGCCGGTTTAATTCAATCCTCCAAACTGAATTCTGAAAAAATAATATTAATTGGTGCGTCAACCGGAGGTACCGAATTAATATCACTGATTCTTAAAAACTTAAGGACCGATCTACCCGGAATTATGATTGTACAGCATATGCCGGGAGAGTTTACAGGCGCTTTTGCCAACCGCCTGAACAATGAAAGTCGGCTAAATGTTAAAGAAGCCGAACAAGGTGATGTGATTCAGCGGGGATTTGTATATATTGCCAATGGTTTTAATCACTTGCAGCTTATCAGGGAAAACGGGCTGTTCAAATGCAAACTTGAAATGAATACATTGGTTAACAGGCATCGTCCATCGGTAGATGTTTTGTTTCATTCAGCAAGCAAATATCCGGGAAAGGATATTACTGCTATTCTCCTGACCGGGATGGGTTCAGATGGCGCAAAAGGGATGCTCGAATTATATGAAACTGGTGCCATGACCTTTGCCCAGAATGAACAATCGTCGGTGATATATGGTATGCCAAGGGAGGCAATTAAGCTGAATGCCGCAAAAATGACCGGAACACCGGAAGAATTAATACAATGGTTAAACAACGCATTTCTATAGCATGAATGACAAAAATCCAACTTCAAGAATTTTGATCGTCGACGATATGCAAATAAACCTTGATTTGATGAAAGAAATTTTATCGGAAAAGGGATATCAGATTGCCACTGCAATTAACGGAAAATCAGCTATTGCCAAAGCCCGTGCTCACAAATTTGACTTGATTTTACTTGATATCGTTTTACCCGATATTGATGGATTTGAAGTATGTTCCCAATTGAAATCAATTCCACAAACCCATGATATTCCGATTATTTTCCTGACTGCAAAAAGGGAGAAGGATAATATCATAAAAGGTTTTCAGTTGGGTGCAGTTGATTATATACCCAAGCCTTTCAGTAAAGAAGAACTGCTTGCCCGGGTTAACTTGCATCTGACTTTGCGAAAAACACAGGAAGAACTCATCCGTTCGAAGGAATGGGCCGAAGCTGCCACAAAGGCAAAAGCAATTTTTCTGGCCAATATATCCCACGAGATCCGCACCCCAATGAATGGGATAATTGGTATGATCGATATATTGAAGCGTGCAAATTTAACCGAAGAGCAAATCGAATATCTTGAGATAATAGGCATTTCAAGTGAAAATTTATTGATGATAATCAACGATGTACTCGACTTTTCGAAAATTGAAGCAGGACAAATCACCTTTGAGAAGATACGTTTCAGCCTGGCAAGTGAAATTGATGAAGTAATCAAGATTCTCCGATATAAGGCAATCCAAAAGAATCTTGATTTGTCGTTTCATATTGCCCCTGAAATTCCTGAAATTATGGTTGGCGATCCGTTACGACTGAAACAAGTGCTTATCAATCTGTGTAATAACTCACTTAAATTTACATCTGATGGATTTGTGAAAATTAATGTTTCACTCCTCGGAATGGATGAATCAACTGTTCGCTTATATTTTGAAGTTCAGGATTCAGGAATTGGTATTTCTCCTGAAAACCAACTCAAACTTTTCAAATCATTTGCTCAGGCAGAAGTTTCAACATCCCGAAAATTTGGTGGAACTGGTCTGGGTCTTGCTATTTGTAAAAATCTGGTTCAGTTGATGAATGGTACAATCGGCATTATTAGCGAAGAAGGAAAAGGCGCAACTTTTCATTTTAATTGCGAATTTGAAACTTCCGGCCAAAGTCATTTTGCGATTGAAATTCAGGAACCAAGTGAAAGTAAGGTTCATATTAAAAAATTGAAAATTTTATTGGCTGAAGATAATATTATCAACCAAAAAGTTGCTATATTAAATCTTCAGAAATTAGGCCATGAAGTGATAGCTGTTTTTGATGGTATTCAGGCAGTTGAGAAGTTTATTAGTATTCAACCTGATGCCATATTTATGGATATTCAGATGCCTGAAATGGATGGTGTGGAGGCGACCGGCAAAATTCGTGAATGGGAAAAAGCCAATAACGTTAAAAATTATGTTCCGATTATTGCAATGACGGCCAATACAATGAAAAGCGATATCGAATTATTTTTGGCTGCAGGAATGAATGAATATTTGAGTAAGCCTTTTAGTTCCGCCGATTTAATTCAGTTGTTGGAATGGATACAAAGGCATATTGAAGAAAAAAAAATATAAATAAAAAAATATCAAATGGAATTCACTGATGCAACTTATTCCTGGATAGGAAAAACTGTATTAATCGTTGAGGACAACGAAACGAGTAACATATACTTTGAAGCTGCTTTAAGGAAGACCAAAGCAAACCTGATGTGGGCCAAGAATGGCTTGGATGCTGTTGAAATCACCAAAACAAATGAAAATATTGACTTGATTTTGATGGACATCAACATGCCTAAAATGGACGGCATTGAAGCTACTAAAATTATTAAATCGCTTTATCCCAATGTTATCATTGTAGTACAAACTGCATTTATATTATCCGGCGAAGAAAGATTGTGTCAGGAGGCCGGTTGCGATGAGTTTATTACCAAACCGATTCGTTTAAAATATCTGTTGGACACGATCGATCACTATTTGGGTAATAAAGAAAAATAAGCTCCAAATTTTTTGTTTGAGTCTTCTTCAACTAAGGATAAAAAACCTGAACAAAATGCGCCATTCAGGGTTTTTAGCTTGTTGCAATTTGATTGATCTTTAGCGAAATCCATGAATTTTACGGAATTTGAATACCAAAGTCCAAATTTTCCGTTTGAATCCTGATGAATTTTTTTCTCAATTAACAGACTGAGTATTCCCATATTCATCCTGCAGTTTACCTCAATACAAGGTTGAATGAATAACTGTTTGCGATTCATAAACAAAAGGGAATCAACACCTAAATAGCCCCGGTGATATTTTGCATATACCGATTTTTTCAAAGCATCCATTATTATTTGTACAGTTTCATTGATTTTTTCCTGGAAAACGGCAATATGTTCTGCGGACAAAATCGTTTCCAACTCAGGACGAATAAGAGTTCCACTGTATTGACCATTCGAATTCGTTTCAAAAAAGGAATAGCCAAGAAATTCGATTTCAAAATTATCTTTCACAAAAAACTGGAATGACAGATCAGCCAGCTTTTCCAGAAACGGTTCTGCAACAAGGTAATGTTGTTGCTTCAATATTCCCGAAATCCATTGCTTGTTTGAAGTGCTGAGTTCCTTCCTCCGGATAATCTGGATTCCACGTCCGGAGGAACTTATGGGAGCTTTTATTACTAACGGCAGATGACTTTTAAGTAATATTTCGATTTCTTCGGTTCTGGTAACCACAATCCCGGTAAGTGATTGGTCAATAAACCAGTCCGGAGGATTGCTTTCCAGAATCTCTCCTAAAAAATTAAGTGACGTCGAACGTTCAAAAAGTAATTGGTGTTCCGGTTTCCAATGAGAAACCGGACTCGCCTTAAATTCATCAGAGCATTTTTCTTTCAGATTTCTCAATTTAAAATGTGCCGCCGGACTCCATCCCCAAGGAGAAATATCGCTAAATGATCCTTCAGGAAGGTTTTCCAGCTCATTTAAACTGCAAAATGTCGGCAAATCAAATCCCGCATCGGTCAATCGTTTGACAAACCCATCGGATGGAGGATTTTCTGTCAATACAAAATCACTTTCAGAGGCAAAAATAAATGGAAGCACCGATAAATCGCGTTCCATTTTCTGAAGCAAAAGTGGTGGCATGTAACTGAATGAGCCATTGGCAACGGCCAGTTCGCATGTTGGATTAAAATAATAAATTGTAGATTTTGCCATCGATTAATTCTGGTTCAGGACATAAATATAGGTTGCAATCTTAGCATATGAATAAATTAGCGAAAATAAACTTTAATTCGCTTTGAATTGTTGAATAAGCATTTACATTTGCAGTATTGAATATTTACAGACCAATAAGTCTTTTATTGATGATTAAAGTTTCTTCTGAAATAGCAAAAATGAATTCAAGTAGTTTCATGTACATTTCAATGTTCATGTATATGCGTTTTAATTGTATTTCTCAGAAGAACGGCAGGATATAAGTGAATTTACAACACCATATTTAAAAGCTCTTCTGGATTACAGAGGGGCTTTTTTTATGTATATTAAGAAACATTAGATGAGTGAAAAATCATACCGTAGTATTGTAAAATCGATTTCGTGGCGAACCATCGGAACGATTGATACCATCATCATCTCGTTCGTCATAACTGGAAAGCCAGGACTTGCCTTGTCGATAGGTGGAGTGGAAGTCTTTACCAAAATGGGACTTTATTATGTCCATGAACGTACTTGGAACCGAATCAGTTTTGGCAAGATAAAGAAAACAGGTTCAGATTATCAAATTTAGATCAGTGATGAAAAGAAATTATTTACCCATATCGATTGATATTTCTGATCGCAAAATATTAATTATCGGAGGTGGACAAAGCGCCCTGAAGAAGATCCGGATTTTACAGCGATCTGGTGCCCTGCTTGAAGTAGTTGCCGAAAATGTGATCAATGAAGTTGTTGCAACAGGTGTTGTTTGCTTTCGGAAGAGCTATGAGAAGAGTGATCTGAAGGGTTACCTGATGCTTTATTCGTGCACAAACAATGTGGATCTCGACAGGCAGATTGCTGCTGATGGGAGAGAAGCCGGTGTTCTTGTCAACATTCACGACAATCCTGCCCTTTGCCAGTTTGTTTCGCCGGCAATTTATCAGGATGGAAATATTACGGTTGCAGTTGGTTCAAATGCTGAGAATGTGCAGGAAGCCATTCGTATTCGCAATCAAATTCAGGAATTTTTAGAAAATCAAAAAATCAAATAAAAGCATGACTATACAAATAAGTCCTTTAAACGAACAACAGCTGAAAGCACTGAAAAGCCTTACTGACGGAATAAACCGTGAGCAGATTGTTTGGTTGAGCGGCTATTTTCAGGGATTACTCGCATCGGCGGCCGGCATTCAGTCATATAGCAATGACAGCCTGGCAAAAAGCGGCAAACAATTGAAAATTCTTTATGGAACCCATACCGGACGAAGCAAAACCCTTGCGGATATCCTGGCAAAAAAACTTTTCCATCTTGGCGTTGAGGTTCAATCGGTTGCATTGGATAATTACAAAACCCGGCAATTGACTTCCGAAACCAATGTGGTTTTTATTGTCAGTACCCATGGCGAAGGCGAACCACCTGCCATGGCCGAAGATTTTTACGAATTTATCACCGGGAAACGTTCGCCGAAATTACCGGGACTGAATTATTCAGTCATGGCATTGGGAGATAAAAGTTACAAGTTTTTTTGCAAAACCGGAATCGACATTGATCAGGCACTGGCCATTTCGGGGGCAAAATCAATACTTCCGGTTCTGAAACTGGATGTTGAATTCGAAGACGAAGCCGAAATTTGGATGAATCAGTTTGCTGCTGTTTTTCGAGAATCAACAGCGAATTCAGTAGTCTCTTCAGTTGTGGCGATAACATCCGGAGAAAATTATTCCAGGAAAAATCCATTTCGCGCAAATGTTCTGGATAAGGTGAAAATTACCGGACGCGATTCGGACAAGGAAGTTTATCATGTTGAATTATCGCTCGATGGCTCCGGAATTACCTATGAACCGGGCGATTCAGTGGGCATCTTGGCAAATAATCCTCCACAGCTGGTTGATGCTGTTTTATCCCATTTAAATTCTGAAGGTGCAGAAACAGTAAATCTTAAAAACGTTGATTATTCATTCAGGGAAGCATTGACTGACCATCTGGAAATTACAGTGATCAACCGGGATGTTATTCAGAAATACCAGGAAATAAGCAGAAATACTGAACTTCTGCGAATTATTGAAGACGAAATACAGCTTGATCATTATTTATACGGACATGATCTGCTTGACCTTCTGGAAGATTTTCCATTCGAATTTTCAGCACAGGATTTGACGAATATCCTGAGAAGTTTTCCGGCAAGGTTATATTCCATTTCTTCGAGTCAGGCAGCAGTTGGAGATGAGGTACATATTACCGTCTCGGCGGTACGCTATTCGCAAAAAGGGCGTGAACGGTCAGGTGCTTGTTCGACCTTTCTGGCCGACCGGATTGATCTCGATTCGCAGGTTTCGGTATTTATTGAAAAAAATCCTGCGTTTAAACTTCCGGAAGACGATCAGACTCCGGTAATTTTGATTGGAGCAGGCACCGGGATAGCACCATACCGTGCATTTCTGCAGCATCGCGAAGCCAATAATCAGAAAGGAAAAACCTGGCTTTTCTTTGGAGAACGCCGTTTCCATTCCGATTTTCTATACCAGACCGAATGGCAAAAACTCCTGAAGGATGGATTTCTGGAAAAAATTGATGTTGCTTTTTCACGCGATCAGGAAGAAAAAATATACGTTCAGCACCGGCTCATCGAGCAGCAGAAAGAATTATTTGACTGGCTTGGCAGAGGCGCCAGCATTTATCTCTGTGGCGACATGAAACAGATGGCGCGCGATGTGCAAAAAACCTTGCTGCGGATTTTTGAGACAGAAGGTGGCATGAGCGAGGAAAAAGCACTGGAATACATGAAAACGCTGAAAAAAGAAAAACGGTTTCAAACGGATGTTTACTAAACAGTAGAAGGTTCGGTTAAATTTTACTGTCATTGGTTGTCAGTTGCTTCGCGTCATTTGTAGTAACAAACCAATGAATGACAATTAAATGACAATCAATGACCATCAATAAAACGAATAATCTAAATATAACTCATTACCATGGCCATAGAAATTAACTGGAACGAACTTTCGGAACTCGAAAGGATAAAATACGAAAGCAATTTTCTGAGAGGAACTCTCGTCGAAAGCCTTGCTGATCCTATTACAGGGTCGATTGCCTTTGCTGATACCCAAATCTCCAAGTTTCATGGTATGTATCAGCAATTCGACCGCGATCTGGAAAAGGAACGAAAACGACAGAAACTTGAACCGGCGTATTCTTTCCTGATTCGGGTCAGGATTCCGGGTGGGGTAGTGACTCCCAAGCAATGGTTGCAAATGGACGACTTATCGGATCAATACGCCAACCATACCTTGAAATTAACTACGCGTCAGGCTTTTCAGCTGCATGGGGTCATCAAATCGAACCTGAAAAAGACGATTCAGGGAATCAATGCCGGTTTAATGGATACCATTGCAGCATGTGGCGATGTGAACCGAAATGTGATGTGCCACCCGAATCCTGCAGAGTCTCATTTGCATGCCGAAGTTTATGAAACGGCACGACAAATCAGCGAACATTTGCTGCCATCGACCACGGCGTATCACGAAATCTGGCTCGACCAGAAGTTGTTGGCAGACAGCAAAAAGGATGTTGAACCGCTTTACAGCGACCGTTATCTTCCCCGAAAATTCAAAATAACCATAGCAATTCCTCCTTATAACGATACCGATGTTTTTTCGCAGGACCTGGGATTTATTGCCATTGTCGAAAATAACCGGATCATAGGTTATAATGTGGCTGTTGGCGGAGGAATGGGATCAACTTTTGGAATCCCCGAAGCCTATCCGCGGCTGGCTGAAGTGATTGGATTTTGCACGCCGGAACAGGTGCTGGATGTTTCTGAAAAAATACTGATGGTTCAGCGCGATCATGGTAACCGTCAAAACCGAAAACGTTCACGGATGAAATACACCATAGATGATCACGGAATTGATTGGTTTAAGGATGAACTGCACAAATACCTTGGCTTTGAACTTCAGGAGCCGAAACCTTATGTTTTTACCCGAAATGGCGATCGTTTGGGCTGGAAAAAAGGCAAGGATTCGAAATGGAGCCTGACGCTTTTTGTGGAAGGTGGACGTGTCGCGGACAGAAACGGGTTTAATCTCAAATCGGCGCTGCGCGAAATTGCTCAAAACATTCAGGGACAATTTATCCTTACCGGAAATCAAAACCTGATTATTGCAAATTTATTGGCTGATGAAAAAAAGAA
>JBAWZG010000090.1:0-16095 GCA_037143155.1 Bacteroidia bacterium | reverse complement strand
GTCATCCTGAACGTTCGACTGAGCTCACGTCGAAGGCTTGTTTCAGGATCCCATCTCATTGTACATCAGACCCCGATCCCGAGTGCTCGGGATGGGGTGACCCTTTCAGTGAGTTTTTTGACTTTTGAGACTGTCTCCTATTTTCCAAATTAAACTCCCGGAATATTTATTCCCTTAATTTTTCGGTACAAATCAAGTGCATACAAATCGGTCATTCCTGAAACAAAATCAACTACTGCCTGCACTTTTTCGTAGGTTGATTCATGGCTTCCGCCATACTGATCGGGCATGAGCTGGATTAATTTTTGTGAAAATCCTTCCTTCGGATTCAGAATTGCTTCAATAAAAACCTCCAGCAAAGTTCCGATAATCTGGTAGCCTGAAATCTCGATTTCAACCACTGACCGGTCGTTGTAAATATTTTGCCAACTCACTACTTTAATCCTTTTTATTGCTTCAAGTGAAATTGGATGAACATGATCAATCAACGCTTTCTGGAAATTTCCCGAGAAGATATCGTCTTGCTTTTCCCAGAAAACGTTTACGCATTGTTTTACCAATTTCCCGATCACACTGGCACGCAAATAGGCAATCTGCTCGTTTGGATCCGAAACCAGGTTTAGCGTTTCGTTGATCCGGTTAATCTGTATCGATTCCGTCTGTGAATCGAAAAAATTCATCAACAGGGAACGTGTTTGTTCGAAGTTATGAATTTTCAGTTTGTGTGCATCTTCCAGATCCATTAACTGGTAGCAGATATCGTCGGCGGCTTCAACCAGGAATACCAATGGATGCCGGACATATTTGACCGGATTTTCGTTCGTTTGAAGCAGACCGAGTTCATTGGCAATGCTTGCAAAAATTGACTTTTCAGATTGAAAGAACCCGAATTTAGGTTTTTCAGTCAGTAAAGATTCAAACGGATATTTTACAATAGATGCCAGCGTGGTATAGGTCAAGGCAAAACCACCATCGCGTCGTCCGTTAAACCGGTGGCTCAATAGTCTGAATGCATTCGCATTTCCATCGAACTGGGTGAAATCCCTCCACTGAGCTTCATCAAGTTCATTCCGAAGCCGAGGTTCGCTGCTTTTTTTAAAGAACTGCGCAATCGCATCTTCTCCGGAATGACCAAAAGGCGGATTCCCCATATCATGCGCCAGACAGGCAGCCGAGATTACCGAACCAATTTCCTGAAACAATGGATTCTCAACAATCAGATTTTCGCTTTCAGCCCTTTCGATAAACATGCTGCCCAAAGAACGGCCTACGCTGGCAACTTCCAAACTATGCGTCAAACGGTTGTGCACAAAAACGCTTCCGGGCAGTGGAAATACCTGGGTCTTATTTTGCATTCTCCGGAAGGGAGACGAAAAAATGATCCGGTCGTAATCGCGCTGAAACTGAGTCCGGCTATGTTTAGTATCGTTTGCAAGTTCTTCCTGTCCCAGTCGGGTGGTCGAAATGATCTGGTTCCAGTTCATTCGGAAATTGTTTTAAATGATTGTTCGTTTGTTGACCTATTGTGCCTTCCATGTTAGTCAATGGTTGTCATGCATAGTCATTCTGTCGTTTGAATTAGCTTCAAACAACTTAATGAAAACCTAATGACAATTACATGACCTATTGATGTCTTTTGGCAAATTTGTAAAATCCATCTTGTTTCAAAAAGTTTGTGTCCCGTAATTATTCATTTCCTTATCGGCCTTTCGGGCATTCGGATAACAATGTTCCAGTAACATCCAGAACTTTTCGCCGTGATTTTTTACAACGGTATGAACCAACTCATGCACCAGCACATAATCGATCAGGTGTTCCGGAACCCGCATCAGGTGAAGGTTTAAATTGATGTTGTTAACCGACGAACAACTCCCCCATCGGGTTGAGGCATTTTTTATGCTGACATTCTCGTATTTGAATCCATGCTGGTCAGCTAATTCCTTTAACCGTTTTGGCAGGTAAGTCTTTGCTTCCCAGCGCATAACGTCAATCAGCGTGTTTTTTATAAATTCCTGAACCTTTGGTTGTTCATGATTCACCCGTTCAGGAATAAAAATCTGAATGATCCCATTTCCGACTCGGTTATACACTTTGTCAGTATTACCTTTAGTTATAGCCAGCTGGTGAAACCTGGTTTTAAAACAGCTTTCAGGAGCAAATAAGGTTAGCCCTTTACGAATTTTAGCCTGTTGTTTTAGTATCCAGTCCGCCTTCGATTCTGCAAATCGGATGGCATCGCCGTAAGGCGCAGATGGTGGCATGGATACCACAATTTCACCGTCCGATTTTACGCTTAAACGAATTCGAGCTGCTCGTTCGTTTATTGTAAATGAAACCTTTCCAAGCTGTTCAATATCGATGTATTTCTTCTCCATTCAAAATTTCGGAAATATTTGGCTAAAGTAATCAAACCAACGAATTTTCTTCAAGTACCCGGAGCGATAATAAATCCAGATTTCAGGATAAAAATCTTATTTTTTCGCCCTTTTTCATGAATCTTATCATATTACAATCACCTATTTAGTCCTTCCTTTATTAGTCGTTTTACAACTAAAAAAAAACTAACTGTCATGGCAACAATAACCAAAGAAGACGCCCTGCTTTATCATACTGAGGGCCGTCCCGGAAAACTCGAAGTGGTAACTACAAAGCCACATACCACTCAACGCGATCTTTCATTAGCCTATTCACCTGGCGTTGCATATCCTTGTCTGGAAATCAACAAAAACTTTGATGATATCTACAAATATACTTCCAAGGGAAACCTTGTGGCTGTCATCTCAAACGGAACGGCAGTACTCGGATTGGGCGACATAGGCGCCGGTGCCGGGAAGCCGGTTATGGAAGGCAAAGGCTTTCTTTTCAAAATATTTGCTGACATCGATGTTTTCGATATCGAAGTAGATACCAAAGACATCGATCAGTTTGTACAAACGGTAAAAAACATTGCCGTTACATTTGGCGGAATTAATCTCGAAGATATTAAAGCGCCGGAATGTTTCGAAATTGAAGAACGGTTAAAACGTGAATTGCAGATTCCGCTGATGCACGATGATCAGCATGGAACAGCTATTATTTCTTCAGCCGGAATAATTAATTCGCTTGAATTATCGGGCAAGAAACTGAACGAAGCAAGACTCGTTGTGAATGGAGCCGGGGCTTCAGCAATCGCATGCACAAAACTGATCATTTCACTGGGTGCAAATCCTGAAAACATTGTGATGGTCGATTCAAAAGGTGTACTTCGAAAAGACCGAACCGATCTGAATAAATATAAAGTTGAATTTGCCACCGATCGTGATATCAGAACACTGCCGGAAGCGATGGTTGGGGCTGATATTTTCCTCGGTTTATCACAGGCCAATATTGTTTCCAAAGAAATGGTGCAATCCATGGCAAAAAATCCGATCGTATTTGCAATGGCAAATCCTGATCCTGAAATTCCCTACGATGATGCCATGTCGGCACGCAAAGATTTGATCATGGCAACCGGACGTTCGGATTATCCGAACCAGGTCAACAATGTGCTGGGATTCCCGTACATTTTTCGCGGTGCATTGGATGTGCGTGCCACCTGTATCAATGAAGAAATGAAACTGGCTGCTGTTTATGCCCTTGCCGGACTTGCAAAAGAAGTAGTTCCTGAAAGTGTAAGCAAAGCATATAATGTAAAGAACCTTGTTTTCGGCAAAGATTACATCATTCCAAAGCCTCTCGATCCAAGATTACTTACAACCGTTGCACCTGCTGTTGCCAAAGCAGCTATGGACAGCGGTGTTGCCCGCAAACCAATTGAAGATTGGAATGCATACAAGCTTGAACTCAGCCAACGCCTTGGACTCGACAATCAGTTGTTTCATGGTATAGTAATTAAAGCCAAACAGAATCCAAAGCGAATTGTATTTGCCGAGGGCGACAACCTGAAGGTATTGCGGGCTGCAAACGAAGTTATGCACGAAGGCATTGCAATTCCGATTTTACTTGGAAATGTAGAAGAAATCAAACAACTCATTAAAGACAACCATTTTGATTTATCTGAGATTCAAATTATCGATCCGCATTCGAATGAGAACAATAAAACACGGAAGGCATTTGCGAATTTGATCTATGACAAACGTCAACGCAAAGGCGTAACCATGGCAGAAGCTTATGAAATGACCTTCAACCGCAACTATTACGGGATTATGATGGTTGATGCCGGATTAGCTGATGGAATGATTTCAGGGGTTACAACCCATTATCAGGATGTAATAAGTCCGGCCTTGAAAATGATCGGACCAAAACCAAACCTGAATCATATTTCGAGCATGAATATTGTGATGACAAAGAAAGGTCCTCTTTTCTTTGCCGATACCACAGTAAACCTTGATCCCGACGTTCAGACTTTAATTGAAACAACTTTGCTGACTGCAGAGGAAGTCCGGAAATTTAATATCGAACCAGTCATTGCATTGGTATCCTACTCCAATTTTGGTTCGGTGAAATTGTCGGAACATACCAAAACGCTGGAAAGAGTGAGACAGGCCGTCGCCTATTTGCACAAAAACCACCCGGAACTCATTGTAGATGGCGAGATTCAGATGAATTTTGCACTCAATAAAGAACTTCGGAGTCAAAAGTTTCCATTCACGCTCTTGGAAAACAGGGATGTCAATACGATTATATTCCCCAACCTAACTGCAGGAAATATTGCATTCAAAATGATGTACGAAATCGGCGGAGCAGAAGTCGTCGGTCCAATTTTGATGGGAATGAAGAAACCAATCCATGTAGTTCCGACAGAATGTTCGGTACGTGAAATCGTAAACATGACCACTATCGCGGTGGTTGATGCTCATTGAAAGGATGGACGAGTATCCGATATGCTGGCTAACCAAAAATATTTTGTCATTAAGTGGTCATTTGATGGTCATTAAGTAGTAAAAAAACAATGAATGACAATCAAATGACTATAAATGACTAATCTTTACGGAAAGAAATCCAAATCAGGAAAGTAAACTGATATTCGTAAAGGATATTATTCTTTGTCGAAAACAAGTGTTTCTGCAACTTCACCAAAAGATGATGAAGCACTTGTTTCGACAACCAGATTAACAGTCTCCATCTTAAACACCTCAACGATTATCATTTCTCCGTTATCGCCCATCGGAAATTTCGTGGTAATTTTTAAAGAATTTTTATCGTCTGACCAAACTGCAGTCGATTTCTTCTGGCTATCCTGCCAACCTGGATTGGTGCATTCGATTCCATCCAAGGTAAATTTATCCTTGATTGTAAAATCGGTGCCCTGAAAACTGGAATGTCTTTCCACGTTAAGATCATTACCGGACTGAACGGCAATCATGTCTTTGGGAGCCATGCTGAACTGTGCGTTCAGTTTGCTTTTTGAGCTGTTCAACTTCCAGTTTCCGGAGAAATCAGTGGCCTGTGCTGAAACAATTACTGACACCAGTAAGGTGGCTAAAAGGAATACCATTTTATTCATAAAAGTCAGGTTTAAAATTAGAACGCTAAAGTTCTAAAAAATAAAGAACTTATTGCAGCCCAGACAATCTTATTATTACAAGAAAAAGGTAGTCTCCGGTATTATCAACTGCACATTTTCAGAACTGAAAGAATGGATTTTCAGGCTAAAAAAACTATGTTATCGCTACGATTTCTCCTCCAATCAACAGAATGATATCTGGTTAAACCAAACTGAAAATGAAAAATCCCTGAAATATTCAAAAGGTTACATATATTTACTGCGATGAACAAGCGGTTATCACTTTTTCTATATGTCCTCCTTTACTCCTTGGGCAACGCATGGGCTCAGCAGCTTTATTTCAATCATCTCTCGGTAAACAATGGGTTGTCGCAGGGTGTGAACAACTGTATTTTCAAAGATTCAAAAGGATTTGTTTGGATTAGTTCGTATGATGGACTCAACCGGTTTGACGGTATGAGTTGCGTCAGTTTTCGTTCGTCGCTCAATGAAACAAACGGTTTAAAAGGAACTCTTTTCTTAAATATCCTGGAAGATAAAAATTCAAATTTGTGGTTCGGAAGTAATGCAGGCCTGAATTTTTACAACCGCCAGCTTGATGTATTTCAAAACTTCAGAATCAAAGACCGCAGTAATGACGAGCAGTTTTATTCCCCTTTCTATATTGATGACGCCAATAACATCTGGCTTCAGTCGGTTTCTGATATTATCGTGTTTAATCCTGCCAGCAAAACATTTAAATTTCTCAAACATTTTCCTTTACCTGGAAATTTAATTGTAAAACCATTGCCTGAAAAGCTCTATCAACCGTTGCAGAAAATCTTTGCTGTCAAAAACAATTTACCGGTATTGTGGCAAGGAAAATTTACCGGGGAAGAAGCCATATGGCAATCCATTCCACTTCTTATTCCCGCAAAACGGATCACCTCATTACTGCCGGGTACAAACAAAAAAATCTGGTTAGGTACTGAAAGTGGCGTTTACAGTGTACAAATGAATCAAAAGAATGATTGCATTTGTACACTTGCAGATGAAGAGATAAAAAGTGTTTCCACAATGCACCTCGATCAAAAAGGAACTCTTTGGGTTGGAACGTTGAAGCAGGGTCTGTTCAGTTTGGATACTTTATCGCGAAAAATAATAAATCAATACATAAATTCAGTGTATAGCGGTTATTCGCTTGCCGGTAACCAGATTAAATACATTACTTCGGATGAAAAGGGAGAGTTGTGGGTATCTGTCTGGGGAAAAGGAGTGGATTATACCAGTCTCAAAAGGTTCAGGTTTAATCAACACATAACCAAAGAGGAAGCAATTCTGGCTGGAACCGACAATTTCATCCGATCCATTATCCAGGTAAAAAATGAATTTTGGTGCGGTACACAGGCGAGTGGTATTTTAATTTTAGACGAAACCAAAAAGATAAAACAGTCTATTCATGATGGTTTGCCTCCGTCGATTGAACATTTATTTTTAGATCAGAACAACCGTGTTTGGGCATCAACCTTTGACGGTTTGTTTGAGATTGATCCGATCACAAAAAAAATCATAAAGTTGCCTGTGAATAATGCCGGATACGGTTCTACCTCCAACCAGTACAACTTTATCAGCAGTTTGCCCAATGGTTCAATGCTTGCTTCTACAAATTCAGGGCTGTTCATCATCGAAAAAGTGAATGGCAATTACCAGTTCAGTGCACCAAAAGGGATGAAGAACTCAGCAGATGTTTATTTGACTACATACTGCGATCAGCTAAATCATCTCTATATCTCAAAGGCATTTAAAGGATTCACAGTTTATGATCTTTCCGGAAATTCTTTAACTCTGATCAGGGATCTCCCTATGGAAGCCACCATCAAATGTTTCAGCGAATCGACTGACAGTACAATTTGGATCGGCAGCACAATTGGTCTGATCAGATTCAATAAATACAAAGCCCGGATGGAACAATTAATTACCACCAAAGAAGGTTTGAGTAATCAATACATCTACAGTATCCTGACAGATGAAGATCATTTGTGGCTAAGCACAAACGCCGGCATCAACCGGTTGGACCTCCGCGATAAAACGATTAAAATATTTTCGGCTGGCGATGGGCAGCAAAGCAATGAATTCAATACATATTCCTATTGTAAAACCGCCAAAGGAGAAATTCTTTTCGGGGGCGTAAATGGACTGAATTCCTTTTTTCCGGCCGACTTCAATAACAATTCATATCCTCCGCAGCTCATTCTTACGGGTTTGCAAATTAACGATACAATTTTTAAAACACCATTCAATTTAACTGATATAAAAGAACTTCAACTTGAATATCAACAGAATACACTTGGGTTTCAGTTTACGGTAATTCAGTATGCCAATGCTCCTGCCAATACACTGAGCTATATGCTTCAAGGTTACGATAAAACCTGGGTTAACGCAGCCAATAAAACAAAGCTAAGGTATTCCAGAATTCCTCCGGGTCATTATATACTCAAAGTAAAAGCTTTTAATGCTGACGGGGTTGAATCTGAAAAGATATATTCTTTACCCATAACTATTCATTATCCCTGGTGGCGAAGTTTGTGGTTTGAGTTATTGGCAACACTTATGTTTTTTGGCCTGATCCATTTTATATCAAGAAGCTATGTCAGGAGAAGACTCGAAAAGCAAAGGGAACTTCTGGAACGGAAACAGGCCGTTGAGAAAGAACGCAACCGCATTAGCCGCGATATGCATGATGACCTTGGAAGTGGACTTACAATGATTGCTATTCTCAGTGAAGTTGCAAAAAAAAGATTGTCTGAACCCGATGAGGCCAAGGATTTGCTTGATAAAATCGCTGTTTCTTCCAGAGAACTGGTTGATAACCTTCAGGATATCATCTGGTTGCTCAATCCAAAAAACGACACAACAGAAAGCCTTTCGTCATACATCAGGGAATATGGCCTGAAATATTTTGAACTACTTCCTGTACAAGTTTATTTTAACTATCCTGATAATTTTTCCGCTACCCGCTTAGGTGAAGAACAACGCCGCAATATCTTTTTATCGGTGAAGGAAAGTATGAATAACATTGCGAAGCACGCTGAATGCAAAAATGTGATAGTTTCTATCCATGAAACATCAAGTGAATTCAAGATAAGTATTGTTGATGACGGCAAAGGTTTTGACATGAATTCGGTTCGGATTTTTGCCAATGGACTTGATAATATACAAAACCGGATTGAGCAGGCAGGTGGAAAATATTTTATTACTTCTGATCCGGGAAAGGGAACTATGACCGAAATTATATTTTATACTTAACCCTTTTTTGTTACTTGGAAACAAAGAAAGATGATTTACTTTTAAAGGTTTAAACAGTATTTAATCAAACCTGATGATTAAGGTAGTAATTATAGAAGATATCAAGGAAATAAGGGAAGGCCTTCAAATGCTGATTGATGGCAGCGATGGATTCGTTTGCGCCCAGACCTTTGGAAACGGCGAAGAAGCGCTGGAAAAACTTCCTGCTATTTGCCCGGATGTTGCATTAATGGACATCAACCTTCCAGGGATTAATGGTATCGAAGTTGTTCGGGCGCTTAAGTCACAAGGCTGTAAAACACAATTCATTATGAGCACTGTTTACGAAGATGATGAATCAATTTTCGAATCACTCAAAGCAGGTGCCTGTGGATATTTATTAAAAAAAACACCCCCAACCAAAATTCTGGATTCAATTACCGAAGTCTACCACGGTGGATCCCCAATGAGCGGACAAATTGCACGGAAAGTGATCGCCTCCTTTCAGCAAAAAGATTCGATTGATGAATCTGAAATCCTCACTCAGCGCGAAAAAGAAATTCTTAAATCCTTGTCAAAAGGCCTGCGTTATAAAGAAATTGCCTCCGAATTCAATATTGGAATGGAGACTGTGCGTTCGCATGCACGAAATATCTACGAAAAACTCCAGGTGCAAAGCCGCACCGAGGCCATCAATAAAGTAATGGGCCGATAAAATTTCAACTTTCCTTTTTCTTCATCCTCCTCCTCCTAACACTATTTTGGGATTGCCTTCTTTTAGAATATATCGGAACTTCACTATCTAAAATACACCACCGTATTTTTCTGGAAGTGACTGCGTTTTAGAGAGAGCAAAAAACAAAGCTGGGGTAACCCCCAATCATAAATTAAATATACCAATATGAAAAAATTTATCCTTTTAAGCTTGTGTGCATTTCAACTGGCCATTGGATCGTTTGCACAAACCAACATCAGTACCAGTTTCGCTGTAAATACAACACTGACGTTAGCGAACAGCCCTTACGTGATAACCAATTCGATCAATATTAACGATGGAGTTACCGTTACAATTGAAAAAGGGGTCGAAGTCAGGTTCAATTCGGGCGTCTATTTGCAGGCATTCGGAACACTGAATGCCAAGGGCGTTAATTTCACAGCCAACACTACCAAAACAAAAGGTTTCTGGGATGGAATTTATGTTTCGTATGAATATTCTGCAAGCATTGGGAGCGTAACTCTTGACAGTTGCAACGTTGAGTTCGCCAGCAATTTGTACTCCCGTCACGGTCAGCTCACCCTAAAAAAAACTACCCTGAATAATTTTAGCGGTCATGGTGTTCAGGTCTCGAATGTGGGAACGCTAAACATCACCAACTCGGTCATTAAAAATGTCAACTACCCGATTTATATGTACGGTCCGGGGAAAATTATTAATGGTGGAAATAACCAACTTACCGGTAATGCTGCTGACTATGTATATATGGCTTTCAACAATATTCCGGGTGTTTTTGATATGCCTAATCTGGGTATTCCTTATTACTGTAATTATATGCTGGTTACCGAAACAGGAACACTCAACATTTCCCCGGGTACCCAGCTTAAATTCGTGAATTGCGAATTTACGATCAGTGGAAAAATTAAGGCTTTGGGAACCGCTCTTAATCCGATCATCTTCGATATGCATCCAACGGCTTCCTATTGGCTGGGAATAAACATAACAGCCAATGCCATTGATACAGCCTGTATTTTTAAGAACTGTGTTTTCAAGAACGCTAAGTATGATTACGAGCCCTACGTTGCAATGGAAATTAACTCAGCTTCTCCGTCCTTCGAGAATTGCAAGTTTACTTCAAATGCCCGGAACCTGATTGTTACAGGATTAAGCAAACCAACGTTTACCAATTGTAATTTTGAATCGTCTACACTTCAGTACGGTGAGTGTTTTAATGTAGGTGTTGCAATGGACGCCAGTGTAGTTTTCACCAGTGACTCGATCAAATTCAATACAAAGGAAATCAGGGCTTTAAAAATACCGGCATCTTCAGTAATTGACGATGCCCATCTGAAAAAACTATCCTTTAAGAATCTTAATAATATAAGCTACTGTCTTTATGGAACCACCACGGTTCTCGATACGGCCACCTTGGTAATCGATCCTGGAGTGGTGATAAAATGTCGCGATTACTCTTCAATGATTACAGCAAATGGAACTTTAACAGGAATTGGAACTGACCTTGAACCTATCATTTTTACCAGTATCGCCGATGACACCTACGGAAATCCACTGGATTCACAAAACGACGGGAATGTTGTTCCGGGAAATAGCAGCTCTGGCCGGATTGCCATTTACGGTAAAAAAACATCCAAAATTGAAAATTGGAAAATAAACTTTGGCGGCTATAACTCCGACAATTGGTCCGTTTATGTTTCAAACGGGAACATCGTAAGTAAATGTGAAATCAAAAACTCATACAGGGGAATATACTTTAGTGACAATGCCCAGCTTTTAAATAACTCCTTCCTGAATATTAACTACTATCCTTTAGCCCGGTTTGTTAACCAGGGAAGTCCGGTCATGTTGGGAAATACAATCTCGAATGTTGGAAATGTAGGAATTCTGATTGCAGGCTTTGGAACCGATTCCCCAACACTTAAACCGATGGATTTTGCCGGATTTACGAACGTTGCATACATTGTTGAAAATCTGATAACCATCCCTGCATCGAATGTGATTACTATCGATCCGGGAGTAGTAGTAAAATTTCAGGATTATTATGGAGGATTTCTTGTAAACGGAGCAATAAAAGCTGCTGGAAAAGCTAATAATAAGATCATCTTCACTTCACTAAAAGACGATTCTGCCGGTGGTGACACCAATAATAACGGAACTGCTACAGTACCTGCTTCAGGCAATTGGTACGGAATTAATTACACAGGAACAGCAAGCGATACCGATAATATTCTTAAAAATTGTGAGATAAGGTATTCCGGCTCCACCTATTACATCAGTTATCCAGATGATTACAATAAAAAGAGTGCAATACGAATAACCGATTGTCGTGTTGCGATCGACTCTGTCAAAGTGAACTTTACCAGTAATTGCGCCTTGGGTATTTTCGGCAACGCAAATCCGGTAATTACAAACAGCGAGTTTTACAATTTAGGTAATGCCCCTGTTTACATGGATATGTTTTCACAACCAACCTTTACAGGAAACAAAATTGCCAATTTACCAAGAGTAGGATTGCTTATACGTGGCCAGGACATTAGCGGAACCGTTCCTTCCCGCAGTTTTGCAGGTTACGATAACATAACCTACATTGTGGAAGAGGGAATGACCATTACCGGTCAGCTGACAATTCCTGCCGGAACAACCTTCAAAGGGCCTGGAATATGGTACATTCACGGAAAAATAAGCGTTCAGGGAACAGCAGACAAACCGGTAGTTTTCACAACTCAGGAAGACGATGCCTATGGCATCCCAAGTGACCTTCAGCAAAACGGAGCAAGCGGTTTGAATAATTCCGGAAGCTATTTTGTTTTCTACGACGAATCCAATGATCTGAGTACCATCGATCATACGATATTCAGGTATTCACCAACAATCCCAATCCAGCTTACCAATGCATCACCTAAAATAACGAATACAACATTCGAAAACCTTCCTTTTTCAGGTATTCAACTTTCCGGCTCGAGTGCACCATCTATAAATAATTGTACGTTCAACAACATTTCCTTTCCATTCACAACCTCTTTGATCACTTATCCGGCTGAAACAACCAACAATGTAATTTCAGGAACAACCGGAAGAGCCATTCGGATTTCGGACGAAACTCTCACTTCTGACGTGACCCTTGCGAAACATGATTTTGCAGGCAAAACAAATATTCCGTATGTATTTATGAACTATACCGTTGGAACGGGTGCTAAATTGACAATCAAACCGGGAGTAGTCTGTAAGTTCATGCAAAACGGATTTTTACATATCCAAAATGGCTTGATTGCCAAGGGAGGAAGTACAACCGACAGCACCATTGTTTTCACCGCTGACCGGGATGACTTTTACGGAGGTGATACTTATGCTGACGGTGATGCAAACCAACCAACCAATAACTGGTGGAAGGGCATCTATTTTTACAATGAATCCCTTGATGAAAATTGCTCACTCGAAAATTGCATAATAAAAGATGCTTCGGATTATTACTATTATCCGTATTACGCTCCCTACGATCAATACAGAACCGGAGCAGTAACCGTTGATAATGCATCGCCTACACTTAAGAATTGCCTTTTTGAAAGTAATTACTACGGAATTATTTCCCGAAACACTTCGTTACCAAAAATTACCAACTGCGACTTTGTAGGAACGGATCCAACCTACGGATTTGGCGTATTTAATCAGACCTCAACAAACACGGTGACCGCAGTAAATTGCTGGTGGAACAGCAATACCGGGCCAAAACATTCTTCGAATCCGGGTGGTTTGGGAGAACGTGTTTCTGACTATGTAACATTCATTCCATGGGCAACCCAATTAGCCAAACCGGTTTTGGGTGATGTAAGTATGAATGGCGAAGTTAAACCTTACGATGCTTCACTGGTTTTGCAGTACGCTGCCAGCAACATCACCTTGTCAGCCAAGCAGCTAACAGTCGCTGATGTCAGTGGAAATGGAATCATTTCTTCGTACGATGCTTCTCTGATTTTGCAGTACAGTGTTGGCCTGATAAGCATGTTCGACCAATTGGGCGTGAAATCGGCTTCAATTAATGATTTGGCTACCATTTCTTTTCCTGATCTGATCAGCGAACCAACCAAAAAGACCTTTGAAATTCCACTCACCGTTTCAACAGCCCAGGGAATCAAAGCGATGGATATGAAGTTTTCAATCAATCCTGAACATGTCAAATTCCTTCGCATCAATAAAGAAAAATTGCCGGCAGGCCTTAGCATCGAAGCCGGGTTTAATGCTCAGAAAGGCGAAATTGTCCTTTCCATGGCTTCAGCATATGATTTGAACCTGATCAGCCAACCCATGATTCTTGAATTCGAATTTGTAGATTCTGCCATAACAGAATCGCAGTTTAACCTGACTTCAGCCATGGCAAACGACGATTTCCTGATGAACATGGCTGCTCCGGCAACCATAAGCAGCAAAACGACCGTTACCGGACTGAACGCTCAGTCGCAGCTTTCGGCACCAACGGTTTATACCGATCAGGATGGAATCCATACCCGGTTTGAACTTTCGAAAAGCAATCAGAATCTGTCGTTTCAGGTGGTTGATTTATTAGGCCGGACTGTTTATCAAACGACAGTTAAAAATCTCAGTTCCGGAAGGCAATATTTTGACCTGAATTATACTGATTTCGAAAATCACACCAATGGAATTTACATCCTGAACTTGCATGCTGATGACTTCAGTTATTCCAAAAAGCTACTATTAAAGTAAGCTGTCATTTTAGATGAAACCGCATTCGTGCATAGAGTTGAAACTAAGAAAATCAAACACAGGCACGGGTGCATTACTGGAAAAACGCCAGACACTAAAATAAATTTTTACAGATGAATAAACTGATCAGATATATATTTTCCTCCTGCATTTTGACCTGGTGCTTTATGCTGCTCGTCCCTGGCGCAGCAATGGCTCAATCGAACGTAGGATTCAGTATTGAAGGGACAACGATCCTGGAAAAAAGCACATTTACAATTGCAGTTAAAGCGGATACGCTTTTAACGGGAAAAGGAATTTATGCCTTCCGCTTTGGTTTGTCATATAACGCCGACTACCTTGAATTTCAAGGGATCGATTCTGTTGCATCAATCATGAAAGACTGGGGAATTCCAACTTTCAGCAACCGTACAAAAGGCACCATACTGGTTGCCGGAGCAGGCTCTTCAGCACTTTCAGGAAAAGGGAAATTGTTTTACCTGAAATTTAAAGCTCTGATTGGTGGAGGAACCTACATTCAGAATATTTCAGGAGTAAGTTTTCTTAATGAAGGATCACCTGCTATGACGATGAATTATGCCTATATTCAGGCTAATTCGCGTTCCTATCCTGACATTTATCCTGACGATATCCAACTTTATGTGGGAGATGAGGCCCAATTGTATGTGAACGGAGGTACCGCCCCGTACATTTACAATGTTGCAGATACTGCTGTCGCTGTGATTAGCAGCGCGACCAAAGTTAAAGCAAAAGGTCCGGGCTACACCAAAGCAATTGTAAAGGATAAGGATGGTTATGTATCGACCATGACCGGAAATATTGACGTGCGTGCGGTCAAGATGAGCATCATGCATAGTACGGCCTGGCCAAAAGACACTTTCTATTTGCCGGTAAAAATTGAAATTGCACCCGGAACAAAAGTTTACTCTGGCTATTTCGAACTCTCGTTTAACGGAAACATCGAGGGAATTAAGTCAAGTGCAAAAACCGGCGATTTTGATATTTCCATACAAAATAATGCGGTTTCCAATCTGGTTAGGGTTTCGTTTGCTTCTACCACCGGAATTACCGGAAGCGGAATTTTTTGCTATCTCGGATTCAAGGCTGTCAATAGCGGAAATCATTATTTTACGCTTCAGAACATGCTGTTTAACGAGTCCCTGAGAGCTTTTTCAACCAATGATTACGTTGAAGTTTATTACTTGCCAACCTTAAATATTTCGCCAAACAGCGGAACTTTGATGTGGGGCGAAACGCAAAAAATAACTGTCACAAACGGAGCGCCGCCAATGACGTATAAAGTTTCTGACACGAAACTGGCTTCGGTCGACATTCAGGGAAACCTGAAAGGCTTATCTGGCGGAAAAGTTCAGGTAACCGCCACCGATTCTCACGGAGCGACACAAACCAGCGGCGATTTTCTCATTCACGACAACCAGTTCTCCATCACCAATTCCGACGGAGTTCTCGATAAAATTTGCCGGGTGCCCTTATCCACATCACAACTTCCTTTCGGAAAATCGATTTTCGATTTCGATGGCACCATTTCGTTTCAGGGAAATGATCTTGATTTTGTAGGAATCGATCCGGTTAACTCCGGAATGTTAACTGATTTTGCTCAAACCGGAAATTCAGTACACATCGTGGGGGCCACCAGTT
This sequence comes from Bacteroidia bacterium, assembly GCA_037143155.1. Classification (GTDB taxonomy): domain Bacteria; phylum Bacteroidota; class Bacteroidia; order Bacteroidales; family Prolixibacteraceae; genus Aquipluma. The sequence continues at coordinate 235 of JBAWZG010000090.1, read as the reverse complement.
CCGGAATACCTTCAGGAATAGTATGCTATCTGAAATTTAACCTAAAAAATACAATGGCCATCGGTCAGCAGACAACAATTACGCTGAACTCCATGTCGGCCAATGAGTCAACGCTGTACTCAACTCTTTTAAACGGAAATATTACGCGCGTGGCACAATTGAGTTACCGGCCAATCGCTATGGCCGGATTAAACAAGAGCGTGGCCGAGGGAGAAACTGTTCAGCTCGATGGATC
>JBAWZG010000089.1:0-16227 GCA_037143155.1 Bacteroidia bacterium | reverse complement strand
CGCTTATACGCTGTGTTGCCATTGTATTTTGAGTTTTAAAATTTTCAATTTTTAAGTTCGGAGTGCCTAGAGTTTAAAGTGCCTAAAGTTTTAACTCCGGACTTTAGGCACTTTAGTTCACTTTAGGCACTTTCTTATTCAATCAATCTGATTGCGCCACGATCAGCCGATGAAACCATACTTGCGTAGGCTTTCAGCGCTTTGCTTACCTGACGGTCGCGTGGGTTTGGCATAAAGGCATTTTTCCCTTTTCCTTTTTCCTTCTTCCTTCTGCTTTCCAGCTCTTCATCACTCAAAAGAACATTTATACTTCGGTTCAAAATGTCAATTTCGATGAGGTCGCCGTCCTGAACCAGTCCAATTTCGCCACCGGCAGCAGCTTCCGGAGAAACATGCCCGATTGACAAACCGGAAGTTCCACCTGAAAAACGGCCATCGGTGATTAATGCACAGGCTTTACCGAGTCCCATCGATTTGATGTATGATGTCGGGTACAGCATTTCCTGCATTCCCGGACCGCCTTTGGGTCCTTCGTAAATGATGACAACCACGTCACCCGCCTGCACTTTATCGCCAAGAATTCCATTGCAGGCATCATCCTGCGATTGGAATACCCTGGCAGTTCCTTTAAAATGGTAAACCGATGGATCGACGCCCGCTGTTTTTACAATAGAACCATCACGGGCAATATTGCCATAAAGAACAGCTAAACCTCCATCTTTGTTGTAGGCATTTTCGTAATTCCGGATACAACCATTTGCACGGTCGGTATCCAATTCCTTATAATAGTTTTCCTGTGAACCCATCACCAGGTTGCGGCCTCCGCCCGGAGCCGATTTATATCTCCGGATTGCATCTTCAGTAACAGTCGGTGCCACTACATCGTATTCTGCGATTGCTTCAGCCAGAGTTTTTCCATCAGCACGCGGAACCGAAGTGTCGAGCATTCCGGCACGTGCAAGTTCAGCTAAAATTCCGAGGATTCCACCGGCACGGTTCACATCTTCCATGTGGTAACTTCCACTGGGAGCAACTTTGCAAAGGTTTGGCGTAACGCGCGATAATTCGTCGATGTCTTTCATTGTAAAATCAACTTCACCTTCAGAAGCAATTGCAAGGATATGAAGAACCGTATTGGTTGAACCGCCCATCGCAACGTCAAGTTTCATTGCATTTTGGAACGCCGCTTTGGTCGCTATATTCCTTGGCAGCATATTTTCATTACCGTCTTTGTAAAATTCGTAGGTCATATCAACGATGCGGTTGGCAGCTTCATCGAACAGTCGTTTACGATTGGCATGGGTTGCCAGAATAGAACCATTACCAGGAAGTGCCAGACCCAATGCTTCAGCCAGACAGTTCATCGAATTGGCGGTAAACATTCCGGAGCAGGAACCGCAGGTTGGACAGGCATCGCGTTCAATTTTTGAAATTTGCTCGTCGGAAACAGAGTTGTCAGCTGCCATAACCATCGCATCCACTAAGTCGTACATTTTGCCATCTATTTTTCCGGCCTCCATCGGTCCGCCGGAAACGAAAATAACAGGAATATTCAGACGCATGGCAGCCATCATCATTCCGGGGGTAATTTTATCGCAGTTGGATATACAAACCATCGCATCGGCCCGGTGTGCATTACACATGTATTCAACGCTGTCGGCAATCACATCGCGCGACGGAAGTGAATACAACATACCGTCGTGTCCCATGGCAATTCCGTCATCAACGGCAATGGTGTTGAACTCAGCAGCAAAACAGCCTTTTTGTTCGATAATACCTTTAATGTACTGACCTACATTGTGAAGATGTGCATGTCCGGGAACAAATTGTGTAAACGAATTCACAATGGCAATTACCGGTCTCCCAAAATGTTCTTCCTTCATTCCGTTGGCACGCCAGAGGCTTCGGGCGCCCGCCATTCGCCGTCCTTCAGTTGTTGTAGCTGATCTTAAACGTTTTTGCATATCATTTATCTTGAAATTATTTTCATAAAAAAAGCCTTTCTCTGCTGAATGAGAAAGGCTTTCAAGTTTTTAGCTTACATTATACCATTCTCACTCAGCTTGAAGGAGGACCACCACGCTGACAATGACTAAAGATATAATGCTGATATTTTTCATTGATGTTTGCTTATTACAGCGGCAAATGTAAAAATTAAATTGATTACCAAAAATTAATTTGAAAGTAAATTGCTTGTATTTCCGAAAAATTAAAAGTAAACCTTCGTAATAAGTGAAATAAAGCCTTTCAGAGGATGGTTTTTAGATCAATTAATTCCTGTAGATTTTATGTGATATTCTAAGAATTAGCGTTCAATGGGTAAAGTAAAATGAAATGTTGAACCTTTTTCCGATTGAGATTCTAACCATATCCGGCCGCCCATCAATTCCACCAGGTTTTTGGTAATTGCCAATCCAAGTCCATTGCCTCCATAGTTTCTCGCTTTGGAAATTTCTACCTGCCTGAAACGTTCAAAAATTTTATCATGAAATTCTGTCGCAATACCAATGCCAGTATCTTTCACATAAAACTGAACCATATTATTCATAGGTTGATAACCAATCTGAACAGATCCATGCGGTGTAAATTTAATGGCATTGTTCATCAAATTGTTGAAAATCTGGTTAAGCCGGTCGGGATCTGCAAAAACAAACACATCTTCGTCCAACTCCGGAAGATTTAATTCCAATTTTCGTTCGAGACCATCAAACTGGATGTCAAATTGCTTCTGAACACTTGACATAAATTTCCGAACCTGAATCGTTTTTTTATAAATTTTCACTTCACCTGATTCCAGTTTGGAGATATCCATGATATCGCTGATAATCGATAACAGATGATTTCCATTGTCGATAATGTGCTGAATAAACTCGGTTTTCTGTTCTTCATCGAAAAAAACATCAGCAAGTAATTCTGAAAAGCCTATAATACTGTTGAGTGGAGTTCTTATCTCGTGAGACATGTTGGCCAGAAATGCCGATTTTAACCGGTCACTTTCCTCTGCCTTTTCTTTAGCAGCGATCAGATCACTCTCCATTTGCTTTCGCTGGCTGATGTCTTCTTTTATGGCTAAATAATTGGTAGTAATACCATTGTCGTTTTTGACCGATGCCATTGTTACCCATTCCCAGAATAATTCGCCATTCTTTTTCCGGTTAATTAATTCTCCCTTCCAGATCTCGCCTGCATGTAAAGTATCCCACAGTTGTTTATAAACCTCTGCAGCCATCAAGCCGGATTTCAGGATACGAGGATTCTTTCCGATTGCTTCCTCTGAAGTATAACCTGTTACCTCGGTAAATTTAGGGTTCACATATTCTATTGCACCTTTAATGTCGGTAATGACTATGGCTGAAGGACTTTGTTCTACACTTTTGGAAAGTATTTTTATCTGGGTTTCCGCTTTTTTCAGTTCCGTTATGTCGCGCCCGATTCCGACTAATCCTGAAGGATTTCCTTGCAGATCAAAAAGTGGAATTTTCGAAGTTATAACCCAACGGTTAATTCCATTTTTATCCGGAAAGACTTCCTCCATGTTGATTAATGCCTGACCAGTTTGAATAACCTTCATGTCCTCGTCATATCCAAGTTTGCCAACCGAAGGCTCAAAGAGTTCCAAATCGGTTTTTCCAAGGACATCGGCTTCATTCTCAAAGCCAATAAAATTCACATCGCGTTTATTGGCGACAATTTTTCTGCCTTCCTTATCCTTCACATAGACTGTTGCCGGCAGATTATCGATTAGTGTTCGAAGTAATTTGCGTTCAGAATGAATTTCTTGCTCAACTAATTTACGTTCAGTAATATCCTGAATCAGACCGAAAATGACATTTCTTTCCTTGTCGAAACTGGCAATGTTGTGTATATCTTTAATGATACCCTCGTCAGCTGACTTAATTTTGAATTCAATGTTGTAAGGTTTTTCCTTTTCAATTAAATCTTTCATTGCGGCATCAAGCAATGGCCGGTATTCAATGAGTGAAAAACCTTTTATCAATTCATATTCAAATTGGCTTTTATCCAATCCATAAATTTTCTGCGCTCCTTCAGAGCCTATGATCATATTTGTGTTCAGGTGGTACTCCCAATTGCCCGATTTGGATTCAAGTTCGGCTCGTTTTAAGCGATCATCACTTTTTTGGAGGTTTTCTTCGGTGTGTCTTTGTTCCTCAACTTCTTCAGAGAGTTTATTTTTCTGATAAGTAATTTCGAGCATTGCGTTTTGAAGCTTCACATGAGCATTCACTCTGGCTAAAACTTGCTCTCTGCGAAAAGGTCTGCTAATGTAATCGACTCCTCCTGCCTGAAACCCCTGAAGTATGGACGGCTCATCTTCCAGAGCGCTGATGAAGATTACCGGAATATTGCAGGTGGACTGTTCTGATTTTAGACGGTGACATACTTCAAAGCCATCCATCCCTGGCATTAATATATCCAGAAGTATGATAACAGGTAATCTTGTTTTAACAAAGTTTAATGCCAATTCGCCGCTGTTGGCAGTACAAATTTTATAACCTGCACCACTTAGGATGCTGGTTAATAACCTAATGTTGAGGGGGGAATCGTCAACAATCAGTACCTCATTGTTTTGTCGCTGAACAGTGTTTGTTGCATTCATTAATCATTCTTATGTATGTCTTGATCCTTAATTCATTGATGAATGAGGAATCTGAATTTGAAAATCCACCAAAAAATCATAGGCATTTTCAGGTTCAGTTTTTTCTTTTCAACGGCTTAAAAGTAAGCAAATCAAACTATTTAAAATAATTTTAGGCGAAATTCTTTGACAGCAAATCAATTGAACAACTTTTTCAGATGAATGGCAGTTGCCAAATGTCACCACACAAAAAAAACCATCTGCACAAGGCAAATGGTTTTTTGATGGTCGTCGGTCTGCTGAGATTCGAAGCCTTATCCCGCTGATTGTGAATAAGCTACTAAAATATTAATACTTTATTACTTTTGAATTCTTGTCAAATTATCAGCAATGCTTTGAGAATTTAGATAACTCTTGAAGTTTGATAAGTTGAGACTGATATCCACAGGAAAAGAGGTTCCAAACACAACTAAAACACCGAAAAATCAAAAATGACCTTTTATCTTACCTGACTCTACTGATTGGCAGATGCCGGGTCGAATCAAGATTTATGTCCAATGGAAATGAGACATCTTAATATTCTTATAACTTACATGCATTAGAATTGAAGGCTTGCACCTGAAATTTCATCAAAATACACGGTACCACTGCCCGGTTCATCGTTTCGTCCGCCAATATAGAAGGCTGCTTCAATCACTGCTTCGGGCTTGAAAGTTGGACTCACATCCGGAGCATCGGCATATTTGGTGTTGTGTTTCAGATTGAAAAACGGAATAATCACCCAACGACCGTCTGTATTGCCCTTTTCGGTCAGGTAGGTATATTCCCACAAATCGTGGATATTCTTGCCTTCCTTGTTGGCAATGTTCAGCTGAAAAGTCATTTCACGGCCTGAGCCATCCGGTTTGAACCAGAACTGAACGCCATTGCAGCCGCTCAAATCCCACTGATTCACCCGGCAAAACGGAACGTAAAATTGGTCTTCGGATTTGTTTGTGGTGTATTCGCATTTCAAGCTGTATTTTCCGGCGGCTTTGATTTTTGGTTCCAGCGTCCTTGTATTGGCCGCACCATGACCAGGATGGTACCAGGCTTTGGTCAGTTGTTCGTTGCTGGTATAATGGTCGAAATTGTCGATGACTTTTAAACCGGCAGGTTTCGGCGGCGTCTCCGTTTTTTTAACGGTTACATTTTTGTCATCCAGAATTTGAAGTTTGATATTTCTGAAATCAATGGGCTGTCCCTCGGCCTGAAGGGCAATGTAACCATCTTGCAACAGCGTTCCATCCGGAACCGGATAGTTCTCCGGAAGCAAGAAACCTCCAATCCGTGGTTCGGAAGTGACCAAAACCGTATCACCATTCACTATATTAATAATTTCCTTTCCGGAGTGAACTACAATATCCAGATTGACCCATTCGCCGTTATTGTAGTATTTCGAATTGGCATTGATGCAATGCTCGCTGGTAGGAATACCTTTAACGGAAACGGTCGTCCCCGGAGTACAGATGTTGGCGGTAGTCTGCTTGATTTTGTCGGTGCAGCCAAGCAGTTGCACTTCGATCGAAACCGGCCAGTTCTCGGTCACATCCATGCTTTCGGGCGACTGTGAGCAAACCATCACCCCACTGTTCCGGATGCAATACGAAGGTGCATCGGGCAGTAATTCGCCCACAAACCGGTATTCCACATGAAGAATGAAAGATGAAAGTTTTTCCTTATAGAAAATGTGTCCGAAACGCCCGTTAAACGCGGCAAATTTGCTGTAATCCACTCTCATGATTCCATCCTCTACCCGGAAATTATTCAGTGGATTCTCTCCGGACTGGTATCCGGTAACCTTTGGCGTCCAGCCATCGAGGTTTTTACCGTTGAAAATGGTGATCCATTTTCCGTCTTTTTCTACTGGTTTTGACATGCAAACAGTTGTTTGCAGAAAAGCAAAAAGGATCACGAACAATGCGGTTGAAATTTTTTGTTTCATGGTTGTTATTTTTCGAGGTTGATCATACTGCAAAAAGGATTCAATATTATTTACTCAAATTCTGAAGCATCAGAAAATCGTCAATATCATTTCGGATAGGTGCCGATGGCTGTGCCCCAATTTTAGTTACGCAAAGCGTTTCATTGCTTCCTCCATCATTACCGCCGTTGCGGTCGCTCCTGAACGAGTACATCCTGCTGCCTGAACAGCAATCAGTTGATCGAGCGTACGTACTCCGCCGGCAGCTTTCACTTTAACCCTTGGTCCAACACTTTTTTTCATCAGTTCCAGAACAGGAATGGTTGCCCCAACATAATTGTAGTCGCCATTAGGTTGTTTGACAAAGCCAAATCCGGAGGAGGTTTTTACATAGTCGGCGCCCACTTCGCTACAAATCTGGCAAAGCTTTACAATGTCAGCTTCTTTGGTCACATAGTCGGTTTCGAAAATCACTTTGACGATTGCTCCATATTGGTGAACAGCATCAGAAACAGATTTGATTTCTTCAGTAATGTAGTTCCAGTCTCCTTGCAAAGCCTTGCCAATGTTGATGACCATGTCAATTTCCACCGCGCCGTTTTTGCAGGAGTTCTCGGCCTCGAAGACTTTTACCGGAATTGCCGAGTTTCCGGCCGGAAAACCGATCACACAACCCACCAGGACGTTGCTGTCTTTCAGGAAATTAACCGCTTGTTTTACAGCGTAAGGCTTTACGCACACTGAAGCCACATCGTACTTACGGGCAACTTCGCATTCCCTGCGCAAATCTTCATCCGTCATCGTTGGATGAAGAATGGAATGATCGATCATTTTTGCCAATTTGTAAACTGCCTGATTCATAAAAATTTGATTTATTAATTTTGATTTATTCTTTTAATGGGATGAAATATAGAAAGTCAAACTTATACGTTTAAAACGAAATCTAATAAATATCTATTCTTATTGAGGAGCTTTTTCGATAACCAGCACCCAATCGCAACCTCTTCCCGATTTCAGCCAGGCCAGCTCTTTTGACATTCCGGGGACTTCGAAACTTTGTTCTCCTGAATTTTTGAATTCCCCAATGACTGTAATCTGCCCGGATCTCGGATCAAACCATGTAGCTTTCACCTTTTCTCCGGAAATGATCCCCATTTTGACCGTAGTTTTATTTCCGGTTGGGATGTAAATATAAGCAACGGATTTTCCACGGATAGCGACCGAATAACTGCCACATTCGCCTTGTCCGGCAACGATCAGCGACTGATCAGGAACCATTTCATTCATCGGATGCGATTCCATCAGCTTTTTCAGGATTCCAACCTGAAAAGCTCCCGGTAAATCAAGTGCTTCTTTCCAGTTGGTCAGGGTTTTGGACGAAAGCTTTTTCCGGGTATCGTCATTAAATTGCCAGATGGGCTGCGCTCCGTAGGTAAAACCTGCTGCTCCTGAAAACACGCTCCAGTAGGCAGCCATGCGTACATCGGTTGAAGTAAAAACTCCGTTATCATCAATCGCATAATTGATGCCGTGACCTTCGTAATTGGGCTCGGAATTTAGTGTTGGCTTCGGATTCAGCAGATTCCAGTCGGCAATGGCAGCCAGATATGATCTTGTATTATTTACTTCTGCATGATAGGAACCCCAGGTATGAAAGTCGATCCATTCGTCTTGGTGAAACCATTTCGAAGAAGATTCAAAACAATGATAAGTCATCAAAGTGCTTGAATAGTCCGCTTTCCCGTCCAAATTTTTGGTATTGTTGGTGCCGTCAGCAATTCCTTCGGCCATGGAACGCCACAATTCCAAACCATTTGGACGTTCATCAGGATGGCGGTCGCCACCCAGAATCCAGATGATGTTCGGACTATTTTGGTAACGGTTTCCAATGAACCAACCATAACTGTATGCCTGGTCTTTTGAATTAAACAAAGCTTTATCGGTTCGCGGTGTTACCCACTCGCCCCAGGTTGGCAGCAAAGCCAGATAAAGTCCTTTGCTTTCAGCTGTTTTGATCGCAAAATCCACATGATCCCAGTAGTCGTATTCTGTAGCGTTTTCAGGATTATTTCCTTGAGTCAACGCCGGATTTTCAGGATTTTCATTAATAAAAATGCTGTCATTGTAATAGTTGGTCAGTTTATCGGAATGAATGAATTCGCTGATCAGCACGGTTTGAATCACGTTGAAACCCTTCTCTTTGCGGTTTTCGAGGTACGTTTCAATTTCTTCCCGGTTCAGGCGGTGCAACATTTCCCAACCGGTATCGGCCAGCCAGAAAAAAGGTTTTCCATCCTGATAAGCCAGATAATGATGATTTTCCTTTGAGACTTCCAGCCTGCCATGGTCTTTCCAGGGCTGAGCTTTTACTGACAAACATAAAACAGAAAGAAAAATTAAGAATACAATTTCGTTACGATTCATTGTTTCAATTTTAAAATATCCAATAACCAATATTCAATAATGAATATCCAATTCTATACTAACATTCAAGATTATAATACTCAAGATTGGTGAAGTCTCATCAGCCCTGTCAGCCAGGCCGCACTATGAGGAATCCAGTCTTCATCAGTCAGCGAGAATGGACCGTCATTGGCTTTCTTCGGTTCGGTATCATATACAAATTGTTCCCCTGTGGAGAAACCGTTGCAAATTACGCCCCGGGTCTGAAACCAGGTCCCTGCCCAGCGGCTGCCAACGCCGCACATCATACTTGCCGGTAATGCCGCGCCTTCGGGAACATCGGTACTGAAAACCACGCAGCCTTGTTTCAGGTTTTCCCTGGTTATTCCGGCATTCAATCCGGCCAGCCATTGCAGATTTCCATAGGCGATTTCTTTCAGTTTCGGTTCGTTGAACAAATTGGATAATTCGAGTGCCAGTGCAGCCGTAAAGCCATAAATGGTGTTTGTTCCATGGAAAGTTCCGCAAAACCATACCGGACCTTCGTCTCCAAAAATTCCCTGAGGAACTAGGTAAAACGGATTTTGCCCGCAGGCAGGAATCAGGTAATTGAAAGCAAATTCATGCAGGCAAACTTTCCATTTTTTAGCATCCGTATGTTCAGGCCAAAGTTTGAGCATGTCGATTAAAGGCATCAGGTAATTGGGGTAAATTCCGCCCATGTCTGCTCCGAACTCAACACCTTTTTTGCCGGGTACAATTCCATGACACCACGAAGGTTCTGAATGTTTCAGACTATCGAATTCCTGAAAATGGCCGCAAAATTCATGGTCAGCATTTTCTTTGATAATCTGACGTGCCATTACTTTTCGGGCAAAGCTGATCGCCAGCTCTTTGGCTTCCTGATTTCCCAACTTCAACATTTCGAGCGATGCCCGGCACATTGTCAGCAAATCACGGGTCAGCCATTCATCTTTGGGTATAACGGCGTTTTCAGGAAGTCCACGCTGCATTTTCACATAACCGTATTCGCCCATTGGTTTGGCGGAAATTACAAGCCATTGAAAAGCCTTCTTCGCAGCTTCTGCATATTTTTGTTTTTTACCAGCAAATTTCTCAGGAAGCATCTGAACTGCCTTGGCAAGTGCCACAACTGCTTTCATGGCGTCGTGCGGAAGAATATCTTTTTCGTGGCCTTTGATGTCGTGCGACATTGAACCTTTTGGAAATCCAAGTTCTTCTGCTTTTGCTTGTGTCATAACCAGATAATCGCAACCGACAGCAATTTGGGTGAAAATCCGTTCCTGAAACGGAACATCAAACGAATCTTTCTTCAATTCCAGCAACTCTTCCAAAGCAATAACCATAGCACTTTGAGCCGGACTTTCCACCCATAAAGTTCCGGCATCCTGCCAGCCTGCGCCGACTCCGGTAAAATGAACCCGGCGTTCGAGCATATCCACCGATGCGTATTCGATGGTTTCATTCCAAAGCATGTTTTTCCCGACTTTCAGTCCATTATCAGCAAAAACACAGGCATTTCCGTTCCAAACTTCAACATCCCATTCACCAGCCTCATCAATATTCCTGAAATCGGCAACCCACCAGTGACTTCGCCAGATATCTCTGTCGTATGCGAATTCAGTTTCGTAGGTTTTCCCGCCTGAAACTGGAATCAGCTTGCAGGTAGTTTTACCCTGAAGTAATCCTTTCTTCGGAAGCCGGACAACGATTCGAACCGGAAATCCCAGCTCGTATCCGATTTGTGAAAACAACAAACCCGAAATACCATCAGAAATCGTATAATTCCGTATTGAATTTTGTGGTAACTGATCCGGTTTTCGGTTTGTTCTTTTAGCTTCGGAACAGGACGAAAGTACGGATGCACCCAGTATTGCCGTTGAAGCTACAACTGTTGACTTCATGAAATTCCGGCGCGAAATGGAGGATTGCTTAGTCATGAATTGGTAAGTTATTGGTTGTCATTGTTGTCAGTTTTATTCATACATTGTCAATTAATGTCAATCATTTTTTTCTACTTTCAATGACCATTCAATGACGCAAAGCAAATGACAATGAATGACTATTTGCTGACTGCGGCTGATCACTTTTATAAATGGTAACTGTTTCCAATCGGGTATTTCTCTGTATTGCAATACAATTCGCTATAAATATTCAGGTCGGGCTTACTCGTATAAAATTTGATGGAGATGTGCAGAATCGGTGCTCCGGTTTCCATTTTCAGGAAAGTTGCCGTCCGCTCGTTGGCATATTCGGCACGAAGTTCCTGTTCAGATCCGGTAATTTCGATCAGATATTTTTGGCTGAGGGTTTTAAAAAATGAACCTTCAACAAACTCATGATCCAATAAATCAATAAGTTCCAGATCGGCGAACCAGTTGTTCTCGAGCATCACCGAATCGTCACCCACACAGCGAAGCCGTTCGAAATGCAGGCATTTTGCCTGAAGTTCTTTGCCCGACGGTTGAAAGGCAACTTCCGGATTCCATTTACGAATGCCGGGTTTCTGTAAAAAAGCTGTTTTCACATTCTGACCAACAGCTTCCGAAAATCCTTTCACGTTCAGCAATCCAAGCGAATTTCGCCGCTCTCTTACACGACTTCCTTTGCCATGCTGTTTTTCAATGAAGCCTTCAGCGATGAGCTTGTCCAACGCTTTCCGGACGGTTGTGCGGGTAATTGAAAACTCGGTACACAATTCATTTTCAGAAGGGAGATAATCTCCAATCTGAAAAAAGCCCTGCTGAATTTTTTCTTTCAGCATATATTGTATTTCCTGATAGCGTGTTAATTTCATTTTTTATAGATTTCAAGCCCCCTCCAAACCTCCCCCGAAGGGTGAGGTTTCAAAAAAGCAATGTCTTCGTTTTTGTCTTTTTTTATTCAAACACCAATTTTCTGATAAACGAATTCCCCTTTGAGTCAGTAATTTTCAGGATAAAAAGTCCTGAATTCAATTGATTTTTTGAAAGATAGCAGAACATTTCACCATCTAATTTTTTTGAAAACAACTTCTTCCCTGAAAGATCAAAGAGTTCAATTTGCTTCAGGCCATTCATACAATTCACCATCACCCGGTCTTTTGCCGGATTGGGATAAACCAGAACGTTACCGTTGTTTGCATTCAATTCCAGAACAGATACCAGTGGTCCTTTTTCGAATTTGAAATTGTCGGAATAAGTGGTGATCAGAGCAATATCTGAACCACCAGCAATTTGCACCTGAATTTTATCGAAGGTTTTACCGACCATTCCCAAATCGGCCAGGCTGACTGAAACAGTAGTCCATTTGCCGGCCGAAACCGACAAATTGGAAATAATGTAATTTCCCTGACTCACATCGGTTTGAAAGAGTTCCAGCCGAATGGTGGTAATTGGTTTATCAGCCAATACCTGAAATGAAATTCGTTCCCATCCTTCAGTATTCTTTACAGGAAGTACAATTCCATAACCACCCCACAAAGCATTTCCGGTAATATCGCGGGTCCATTGATAAACTTTGGATGATGGATTCTGGTTGTCAACCGAAGGGTTTCCCATGATCATTTGTTGGTTCGAATTCCATGAAAAAGTGCCGTATCCACTGTTCCAGTCCAACACAATGGTTTCAAAATCAAGAAAAACTTCGTCTTTGTAAACCGGAGTTACAGTACCTTCAAAAGTTAAAACACATTCAGCCGGCTTGCCATACAATGGAACTGCTTTAATGCTTATTATTCCTCCGCCAATTGCGGTTACATTTCCTTCCTGATCGACAGTAGCTACGGCCAAATCCGAAGAAACCCACGAAAATGGGTTCCCTTGTGAATCAGCCGATAACTGGTGTTTATCACCTTTATTCATATTCAATGAATACTCACTTAAGGTTGTTCCATCAAAGGGAATTGCCGGTAATCCGGCAAGTTTAAAATCATCGAAATAACAAATCTGGGCCTCAGGATTACCTGTTTTATTGACAAAAATATTGAATTGAATGAGCGAATCGGTTGAGGCCAGATCAGACGTAAAAAGTTTCCAGCAATCTTCGCCTTCGACATTCTGATTGACTTCGATGGTTCCGTTTTTACCGATGAGTTGAATGTAGAAATCTTTAATCCCTTTTCCGAAATACTGAAATTGAAACTGGGAAAACCGGCTCATGGGCTGCGGGTGGCCTGTAGGAAGAACGATTCCGATTAACTTCCAGTCACCGGCAGATCGCCCCCATTTGACCACTTTTGAACTTAGATTGGCTGCGTTGATCATCGGATTGGTGAAAGCGGTATCATTTGTTCCGGTTGGAGTATATAACTGTGCCTTTTCGACCTGCGGTTCAGTAATTACAGGTATTACCGCATCAAAATCGGCAATTATATAATCGCTCAATTCGTTAATTGTAACGGTGCAGGTTGCTGTTTTTTCGCCGCTTAAAGAAGTTGCTGTAATGGTAACAATCCCTTTCGACAATGCGGTTAACTGACCATTTTCATCAACAGTCACGATTCCAGTTTTGTCGAATGTATAGTTTACCAGTTTATTCGTGGCATTTTCAGGAGTAAAATTTAGTACGAGCAATCTGGTCTGGCCTTGAAAAATAGAAAAATATTCAGGATTGAACTGAATGCTTGTGACCGCAATTTCAGGCCAGGTGCAACTTACATTGCAATCAGCATTTACACTTCCATCCAGTGTTGAACAGGTAATTTTGCATTTTCCGGAATTAACTGCGGTAACTTTTCCCAAAGCATCGACATAGGCAACTCTTGGGTCAGACGATGTCCATTTCAAAGCTGAAAAAGTTGCATTCTCCACATTCAAAGTTGCAATAAGTTCTTCTTCTTTGCCTGCTTCAGTAAAATTCAATACCGATTTATCAAGGGTTATAGAACCCACCTGAACCGCTGCCGTTGCATTTTCATAATGCCGGCTGTTGACAAAACCATAAGTAATGGCTCCGTAAACCGTGTTTTGATGAATGGTATTTTCCGACGACATAGGAGCATGAATGTTGCTATTCCAGCGCTCATGACCCGGCCAGTTTTCCATTGTTGGATACATTGAAAAATTTGCCCAATCTTTATTCCATGGACCAGCACCTCCTTGCATACTCACTCCGTCAATCGTCGAGGTGTATGGTGTATAGCCATAGGCCATTGACCACGGTCCGTATGGAATCCAACCCGGATAAGTTACCCAGTTGTTGTTGTAGCGCGTATCCAGATGGAAACCACAGGCTGCAGGACGTGGTCCGACACCGGTAATCCAGGTTGTGTTTAATGGGTTTGTCCCCAGAAAATAGTCGGCTGTAGTGTGAACAACATCATCGTATTTCTTATCTCCGGAAAGACAGGCAGCAATGATGGTTTCGAATACCGACGGTGTAGTTCCCTGACCAACCAGCATTGGGAAGCCCAACGATCCGCCCCAGCGGCAGGCACGAATGTTCGCCGAAGAAATTCCGTCAGTATTTGCAGTATTGATTACTCCGGCTTTCAAGGCATTTTGGAGGTTTTTATCCGCAGTTTTATTGTTTGCGAGCAAATACGAATAAACCCCCCAACGCTGATCGCCGGTAATCGATGTCGAATTCTGAAGCTTGGCGAGTTCCGTTTTGGCGGTGCTGTTGTATTCCTCTTTTCCGGTTAAGCGGTAGAGATTTACAGCGGCATACATTTTATAGGTTCCCAGCGAAGAATCATAATTGGTTCCTTTCGAAGGTTGATTTCCAGGATCAGAAGCCCAAACATAAGCTTCTTCAGCTTCAGTAATCCAGTTCACCTGATCTTTGCTCATTTTTGCAAAATCAACATTATCAAGCATTTCAACCTTGAATTTCTTTGGATCCTTGCCAAGCTGCTTCAGGATGCAGGCAAATTGGGCGGCTTCTCCGGCATACATGTAGGTCATAAATGCGTCGGCTTTGGTCACCACCATATGCCTGCTTTCTTTCCACGAAGGAAGGTGATCTTCCGCACTTCCGTCAACACTGGTGTAAACATCGGCACAAATACGGGCACCACCCACACCGCCATTGTTGTATCCTTTTGCTTTCAGTTCTTTGCGCAGGCGGTAATTGAATTTGATGAGCCACGACGCTTCATCAAGCAAGTCAGGAATACCATTTCCGCTTTCAGGAATATTCAGTTCATTGTCGCCAAAACGATCAGGAGCAAATTCCCATGCTGCCATCAGCATCATTGGTACTCGCTGATGGGTCCAGTAACTGTCCCAGTCGCCGGCATCGTGATACCATCCGGCAACATCGAGTGTTTTGCCTGATGCAGCAGTTCGGATTGCTGCCTGTGAAGCACCTCCGCCGTCAGCATCAGCCCAATCCATATAGGAATAATCGGAATAGAGTAATTTTCCGGCGAAATTGGTACCGTCGTCACTGGTCACTTTGGTATTCTGATTCACCGGACGAATGTATCCCGATGCAGTATATGGCGGTGCCAAACGAATGCCACTTCGCTGATGATACAAGGCACGGGCCACATTGTAATAGGCATCCCAAACTGCATCGGTCCCGATTTTGAAAGGATAGGAAGAGCCAATTCCATCGACGACCAATTTATAATTTCCGTTGGCAGTGACATCCGAAAAATCGCAATCCAAAACTTCAGCCCCTAAAAAATTTTTATTCGGAGTGTCGTTCGTCTGACTGGTTTCAGCATTGGTTGCCGATTTTCGTTTCTGGAGGATTCCTGTTTTGACCGGCAAATCACTACCATCCTTGTAAATCCGGAATGTTTTTCCTGAGTAAGAAGTTAAATCCAGGTTGCCAAGACTTCCCATCCATTGATAAATGTATCCGTACTTGGGTGCTTTGGCTGCATAACCCAAGGTATTGACATGGACCGCTTCGCTCCGGAGATTCTTTTCGTCGTAGACAAACTTCCACTCCGAACCATTGGCCGCCAGTGCGCTGGTTTTTAAAGTATAGGTCTTTCCGGATTTCAGTTCCTTTTCGAAAACCAGGTAAATCCAGTGTTCCGAAGCCCATGGCTTTGTTCTTGGATCGAAAGCATTGGCTGTATTGCTCCATGGCGCATCTCTTACGAACTCCGTCCCTTTACTTTTACGGCCCAGAGATGCCGGGTTTGTAGCTGTTTGGAATTCGGCATCATCGATACTTGAAAAGGTCCAGGTGCTTTTTTTATCGGCTTCTGTCACATTCAACCGACTTATTTTTAATGTGTTGGGGTATGTTACCGAACCATCGTCAAAATGTACAAGGATGATTTTGTTGGTCAATGGAAGTACTT
>JBAWZG010000088.1:0-16348 GCA_037143155.1 Bacteroidia bacterium | reverse complement strand
ATCTTATATGTCACCAATTCGTTGCCGGCAGCAATTTCAGCCGGGTCAACAACCAAATTTGTAAATGGACCATTAAAATGGTTACTGGCCACCGGTGCCTATGTTTTCCCGATTGGTAAATCCATCGGCAATTATTTACCGTTCACCCTGTCTACTTCAGCAGCCTCATCTCCGGTCGTTACCATCGAAGCATTCGACGCGGATGCCGCTTCAACCGAAACTCACGATGCAACACTGGAATCAATCAGTCATACCGAATACTGGAACGCAACACTTAATTCGGGTACATTAACAGGTAATGTTTCCTTAACCCGTCAAACAGGTCTTGCTACTGAAGATGTGATTGCTACAAGCAGTGCGCAAGGAGGAAGTTATACCTCAATCGGTGGCAGCGCGACCGGTTCATCGATCAATAATTCAAATTCGGTTAGCAGTTTGGGGTATTTCGTTATGGCCACGGCAAAGAAAGATTGCCCAACTTCAACGGCTGTTTCACCAGCTGCAGATCAAACAGTTTGCCAGGGTGTAACCGCCAATCAACTTACAGCAACAATATCCACAAGTAGTGGCACCGGTAATCCAAGCCTGCAATATCAATGGTATTACAATACAAGCAATAGCAATACAATAGCTGGTGCCTCGCTAATAACAGGCGCTACTTCACAGGCTTATATGCCATTGTCAGGAACTACAGAAGCTGGTACCACCCGTTACTATTTTTGTGTAGGATTTGCTGCGAACAACAATTGCGGGCAATCCAACGCGACTCAGTCACTTGCATCGAACACTGTAAAAGTGACAGTTAACAACTTACCTACAGTCTTTGCAGGCAGTGATGTTACTATTTTTAACGGAACGAGCAAAACCATATCGGATGCAACAGTTACTGGTACAGGGCCTTTTACATACAGCTGGACACCGGCAGATCAGCTTGTTGATGCCACCTTGTTGCATCCGACAACTGTGAACCTGTCTTTAACCACAATATTTACATTAACGGCTACTTCTACTACAAGCTTGTGTTCAAATTCAGATCCGGTAACTATTTCGATAACCGGGGGTGCATTAAGTTCAAGTCCTACAGCCAGTCCGGCAACTGTTTGCGCAGGTGATAATGTGCAATTAGACGCAAGTGCAGGCGGCGGCTCAGGTTCTTATACCTATTCCTGGACATCTGTTCCTGGAGGATTTACATCAAGTAAAGCTAATCCAATCGTCAAACCCACCGTCAGTACCACCTATCACGTGGCAGTGAATGATGGTTTTTCAACTGTAAATTCACAGGTTTCTGTAACAGTTAATGACTTGCCTATCGCATCAATAAGCAATGACAATGGTTTGGGCCTGAGCTGTTCGATACCCAGTACAACTTTAACAGCAAGCGGTGGAGGAACCTATTCGTGGTCAACCGGGGCAATCTCTGCAGCCATCACGGTAAGCTCAGCCGGTACATTTACCGTAACAGTGACCGGTGCAAACGGATGTACTGCAAGTGCCAGTGCAGAAACTACTTTAAACAACACTCTTCCAACAGCATCCATAAGCAGTAACCATGGTTTGGCGCTAAGTTGCACCATACCAAATACAACGTTAACCGCCAGTGGTGGAGTAAGTTATTTGTGGTCCACCTTAGAAACTACTGCATCTATTACCGTAAGTACAGCCGGACCATTTACCGTAACAGTAACCGGTGCCAACGGATGTACTGCAACAGCCAGTGTTACTACTACTTTAGACAATACACCACCAACTGCGTCCATAAGCAATGACAATGGTTTGGACCTGAGTTGCTCAATCCCATCTACAACTTTAACAGCCAGCGGCGGAGGAAATTATTTGTGGTCCACCGGAGCAACCAGTTCAACCATCACGGTAACCACGGCCGGAACTTTTTCGGTCACCGTAACCGCGGCCAACGGATGTACTTCAACAGCAAGTGTAATCACCACTTTGAACAATACTCCTCCTACAGCTGCCATAGTAAATAATACCGGCACAACAATTCTTACCTGTGCCACAACGGCTATCAGCGTAAGTGCTACCGGTGGCGGAACTTATTCATGGTCAGACGGGGCAAGCGTAGTGGGCACAAATGCTAATCTTTCAATCACATCGACAGGTACTTATACGGTAACCGTGACAACAGCCAACGGCTGTTCAAGTACGGCAAGTATCAGTATTACCCAAAATATAGCTCCACCCTTGGCCAGTATTTCGGTTGTTGGTTCAACAACTTTTTGCCAGGGCGAAAGCGTCACATTGACCTCAAGTGCCGGATCAGGCTATTTGTGGTCAAATGGAGAAACAACAGCGAGTATAATTATTTCGACGTCCGGAAGTTATTCGGTTCGTGTTACTGGTGAAAACGGATGTCAGGCAACATCAGCTTCTACTGCTATAACAGTAAACCCAATCCCGTTAATCGGGAGTTTCAATTAAGAAAAGATATAACAAACTTAAAATAAAAGATATGGCTAAATAATTTACACAAAGAGCAACAAATTCAAAACCTAAAGTGGCGGTGTAAACACCACCTGGCAGCGATGACCCTTGAAGGATATGGGAGAGACGAAAGTCATTGTATTTCTACCAAACCGAACGAAATAAAACAATCAAAATACAAAATGAAATTTTTTTTAATAGTTCAAAATAAATAAGTAAAACGTAAATTTTAAATTTTAATGTTATGAAAAAACAATTCTTTTCTATCGTGATGATGATTGCACTGGTCATAGTGGCCGGAACTGCAATGGCACAAACTGGAGTTAAACCTTATCCAGGAGGTACTTATACTTATTCTTTAAGTGGAATTGCCTTACAAAATAATGGAACAGTAGCAATTGCCTATTCTGGTGCTGATGCTATAATAATTACACCAAAGACAGGCTTAGGTTTAACCGCAAGTCCTTTTACAATTGCTCAAGCTACTACTTCACTTTCTTTTGATGTAACGTATCCTTTAAATTCAACAACCGGGATTAAAACTTTTACAGTTACAATAACTGATGGAGCAACCACATGTTCTAACTTTATCAAGTTGGCTGTTGAAATACAGGCATTACCTACTCTTTCTCTTAGTATTTTGGCATCTGAAGCTGCTCCAATCTGTCAGTTGAAAGAGGCCAATCCGCTTGATAACCAAGCTTCTGCACTTACTGATGGCGTAATTGGAAACACATTTACATATACTGTAACTCCAGTTGTTACCAATGTTGCTGCTTCAGGTCTATTTGACTATGAATATAACATTACCTTACCTACAAATGGCGTATTAAAAGGATTTAATGTCGCAAATGGTAAAATTTCCGGAACTAAAGTTACTTATACAGGGGTAACTGCAGTAGCTACTGATGTATTTACTGTAACGTTCAAAACAACCACAGGTAAAGCAGATCAACTTCTTACCGCAACGATTGTTGATTCAAAACTGACTGTTACAAGTGGGGGTGGTCAATATGTCGGTACTATAACTAATTCATTATTAGGTACTGATGATGTTACAGTTAAATCAATGCCATCAATTGGTTCATTTACCTGGAATCCGTAATTAATAATGACCCAATTTGAACATATCATCATACCAGTGCTTTTGTTGCTTGCCTTAGGGCAGGCAGCAAATGCACAAAGTACGGCCCGGCAACCTTACGAGGGCGCTTTGCATACCTATACCTGCAACGGTATCAGTGTGGGGGCCGGCTACGATTTCTACATTACCGCCAATGCCGACGGTAGTGGACGATTGGATGATGGTTTGACGGGTGAATTTGATATTATCAGTGCGAAGGGGATAGTAGGAGATGACGGCTTAGCAAGCACTCCAATACAATGGAATACTGGCGCTTCAGCACATCAATATTATGTGTGGCTCGAGGCAACAGCTCCTCAGGGTGGATGTTCTAACCGGATTAATATTCAAATATCACCACAAATCAATCGTTTCGATCTCTTGTCAGAGAACATTCCGGTTGACAATACCACAAGTTGTCCGGCCGTGGCTTCAACCGATGGGTTTAATCCATTGGCTTCAGCCTACGATGCGGGTTCAACGACACTCAAGTTTATTGTTCGGAGGATAAATGGAACCTACAACTGGTCATTTGTACCGGTATTGTCGGTTGATCCGTCTTTAAACACCGGCGTATCGATTGTTTCGATTGTCGGGGTAAATTCCGGAAGACTGGTTGCTGATGCAAACAGTTTGTACACGGTGAACGGCACCGATAAGGAAGTAACGGTTACCGTTGCTGTCAAAAACGTGCCCGGAGCCATGCAGGATGTCAAACTGCTAATCAAAAATCAGATTGAAAGCAATACCAACCTGCCAGACAGTAATTCGGCTAACGACACCGTGAATCACCGGATTGAAGTGATGCCAATTATTGAAGGTCTGAATGGAGTATAGAGTCCTCACACCAACTCTTTCTCCGGATACCGGAGAGGGAGAGGGTGTGATGTTTATCATTTGCCGTTGGCTTTAGTCGACTAATGAGAGAGAAAATGGGAATTCAGGGCTTTGACCCGGATTCGTGTGGCTGAAGCAGTCATCCATTTCCCGGTTGATGAAAAGGCTATAGCCGACGGCAATAGATAAACTTTTTATTAAAGGTTCGAAAGAGTTCATGCCGAAGTGGCATCGGAACGCAGATTACAATTCCGGAAATGATCCGGATTAGATGAAAGCAATCAATTGAGAAATAGTATTCTACATAGATTTTCCATCATGATGTTCGTTTGGGTTTCGTCGTTTGCACTGGCAAACGGGCAGAACTTCTATACGGTCAATCGTGGTTCTGTGCACGAATACAATGTCGCTAAAACAGCGGCGAATATTACCTACAACTGGCAGGTGTTTACCGATGCCAGTCTGACAACAATGGCTGATAACAGCCAGGTGATTCTGACCCAATTGGGTACAGGTCTCGAAAACGAAATTAGGGTCAGTTGGCTGACCCAGGGAGATTATTACCTTTTGGTTTCGCTTGTCGATGCCAAAAGTTGCAGCAACCGGAAGGGCTGGCATTTTGTTGTGAATTCGACCGATGTTAAGCCAACAGCGCGAATCCTTGGTGCGTCAACAGTGACGCTGGGAAGTTGCGATTCGAACGGTTATGTGATCGATGCCAGCACCTCGACCGGGGGAGGACTTGTTTACAACTGGTCTCCATCCATTTACCTCAGCAATGTAACGACGTCCAAACCGACGTTCGTTCCGGGGAAAACAACCCAGTACCTTTTAACCGTTACCGATGACAAGGGACAAACCGATACCGCTTCCATCAGGATGGTTGTAGATATCGCACCGGAAGCAGTAACCGATAAAAATGTTTTTGTAAGCGATCCGAATAGCTCTATTTTGCTTGATGGAAGCCGGAGTAAAGGAGTTGGACGTACTTATTTGTGGACCTCGAAAGAAGGTACAGTTAAGAATGGAGATACCTCGCCAATGGCCGAGGTGAGTGGTCTGGGAATGTACTATTTGAATGTAACCGACTCGCATGGCTGCAGCAGCCGCGATTCAGTTCAGGTCAATTTATATACGCTGGCAGAAAAAGATACAGCCAGTACAACAGTGAATTTTGCGGTCGAAATCAATGTGTTGGCGAACGATGTCCCAAAAAACAATCTGGATCCGTCAACACTCAAGATTGCCCGGGCACCGGCGAATGGTATTGCAGTCGTATTGTCTGATTCAGTGATTTCATATGCTCCAAATACCTACTATGTTGGTTCGGATTCCTTTACCTATTCCATCTGCGATTTTTTCCATAATTGCAGCGAGGCCGTTGTTCTGGTCATGATTAATGATGTGCCGTTCTTTGTTCCGCAGGCATTTTCGCCTAATGGTGACGGACTGAACGACCAATTCGAAATTAAAGGTCTGGAAAAATACAAATCTGTTCAGATTGAGATTTTCAACCGTTGGGGAAATATTGTTTTCCAATCGGCTAATTATGGCGAAGGAAACGGAAAAGAAGGTTTCTGGGATGGAGTTGGCCAATCGAGGCTGGGTAATAAAACCGGCCCTGTTCCAACGGGAACCTATTTTTACGTCCTGAAAATGAATGGGTCGAATACCATCAGCGGATCGGTTTATCTGGATCGATAGGCAATATGGAAAAGGAAAAGGTCATTTGGAAAAAGTCCTGAAAGGACGATTTGTAATAGCACAGGATGAAATGCAATGAAATCCTGTGGATTAATGATGAAAATTGATTTACATAGGACTCCATTTTATTGCGTCCTATGCTTTTACATATCGGAGCGTTGCTCCTGCCAGTCCTGAAAGGACTCAATCTGAATAACCGTGGGTGAAACCCACGGAAGTGAAAAAAAAGAATAATACAACCCTGAAGGGGTTGAACAGGAATTGAATAATAGAAACATCAAACATGATCAGCGGTTCATTCTCCCTCTCCTTTGGAGAGGGTCGGGGTGAGGCTCCTGTGTAAATTAAATAAATTGAAGAAGCACCGTCACATAGCGTTTTTGAAAAGTCTTTTCTCCGGAATTATTCTGGGTTTAGGATTGATTTTTTGTGCCCTTGATTCTTCTGCGCAACAGGATCCGATGTACACCCAGTACATGGATAACCTCATCATCATCAATCCGGCCTATGCCGGTTCCAAGGATCTTCTTGATTTGATGATCGTTTCGCGTAATCAATGGGTTTCAATGCCAAATGCCCCGGTGTCGAGAACTTTTTCGATGCATTCTCCCATCCGGGATTCAAAAATGGGACTGGGTTTTTCGGTCCTGAACGATCGGGTTGGCCCGATTAAACAGACCGGACTGTATTTCGATTATTCCTATAAATTATACTTCGGCAAGAAGCAAACCCTTGCGCTTGGTATGAAAGGCGGGGTTAATTTTTATGATGCCAGCCTGGCCAGCCTCACTACAAACGATCCGAACGATCCGGTTTTTGCCAGTGATATTAACCAGAAATTTTTACCCAACATGGGAGTAGGAGCATTTTTCTACACCAATAAATATTATGCCGGTTTGTCGATCCCTAAACTTATCGAGAATAAGATCAATCCAAATAGTGTTGCAGTGGAGAATATAAGCAGGGAGCGAATGAATGTATTTATTATGGGAGGTTATGTCTTTGATGTAAATAGAATTGTTAAATTTAAACCTTCTATTTTGATTAAATATGTTAAAAACGTTCCTTTGTCAGTAGATTTGGGGTCTACATTTTTATTTTACGACAGACTTTGGTTGGGTGGAATATTCAGGGTGGGTGATTCTTTTGGTGGTATGTTTCAGATTCAGGCTACCGATCAGATAAAAATCGGATATTCGTACGAACTTCCGATCAACCAGCTGGGTGCATATAATAATGGAACTCACGAAATTATGGTTAGTTTTGATTTCAACCTCAGTACGGGAAGGGTCAGGTCACCACGATATTTCTAATTATTGAAAAAGTATTCATGGGTAAAACTTCATACATAATTCTTTTGGGAATGCTTCTGAGCTTCTTGTTTCCCAATTTGAGTTTTGGCCAGAAAATGACCATAAAAATGGCAGATAAGAGTTTTGATGAATTTGCATTCGTCGATGCCATTGGCTTATATGAATATGCTTATGGGAAAGACAGTACCGATAATTATGTCGTTAAACGTCTGGCCGATGCGAACCGGAATATCGGGAATACCGAAGAGGTTGAACGTTGGCTCAAAAAACTGATTGACCGCAAGGTGGAAGTTCCGGAGGATATTTTCAATTATTCACAGGCTTTAAAAAGCAACGGCAAATATTTGCTGGCTGAAGTCTGGTTGAAGGAATATTCCGAATTACGACCCGAAGACGGGCGTGTAAACATTCAGGTTTCTATACTCGAATACATCCAGTTCCTGATGCGCGATTCGGTTAATTTTGCAACCCGGAATGTTTCACTAAACACGATTGGCTCCGAAATGGGACCGGCATTTTACAAGGATAAAGTGGTATTCTCATCCACTTCCATGGGTGCCAAAATGGGTGCAAACTACAAATGGAACGAACTTCCGTATCTTCACATGTATTCGGCAAAGGTCAACGACGACGGCGATTTAACTTCTCCGGAACCTTTTGCCCCGAAACTGAAAACAGCCTATCACGACGGACCGGTTTCGTTCGATCAGCGAAAAGACATTATTTATTTTACCCGGAACAATTTTGTCAAAGGGAAATTGTCAAAGAGCAAAACCGATGTGGTCAATCTGAAAATATTTATTGGAAAACTTGAGGAAGGAGAATGGAAGTTGACCGGAAGTTTCAAGTTCAACAGCGATGAGTATTCGGCCGGGCATCCTTCGATCAGTAAAGACGGAACAATCATGTATTTTGCTTCCGATATGCCGGGCGGCTATGGTAAATCTGACTTGTATTTCAGCGTTTTATCTAACGGGCAATGGAGTAAACCATTCAACCTGGGTCCTAAGATAAATACCGAAGGAAACGAGTTCTTCCCGTTTATCAGTGACGACGGAGTAATCTATTTTGCCAGTGACGGACATGGCGGTCTGGGTGGTTTGGATATCTATTTTTCAGTTCCTGAACGGGGAATCTTTACCAGCATCGAAAATATGGGCTATCCCATTAACTCAGCAAAAGATGATTTTGGATTGGCTTTGGATTCAACCGGGGTAAAAGGTTATTTTTCTTCGAACCGGAGTGGCGGCAAAGGAAACGATGATATCTATTCTCTGAAAATCAATCATATACCGGTTATTATTCGGGGAACTGTTAAAGACCGCGACACCAAAGATGTTTTACCGGATGCTAAAGTTGTGGTCATCGATGAGGATGGAAAGACGATTCGTTCAAGCGTAACCCGTTCCGATGGTCAGTTCGAATTTGAAGTCAGCAAGGGACAACAGTACATCGTCAATGTAAATAAGGAATTCTATTCCGAAAGCGAAAAAACGGTGGAGACCAATACGCTTCGGCCAAACGACGAAGTATTCTCAGAAATATTCCTCGATCAGAAAATCGATGAAACATCGAACGACCCTGCTCCCAAGAGCATGGAGGAGGAAGGTGGCGTGCCTTTGCAGGTGGTTGAAATAGAATACATTAATTATGCGTTGGATCAAACCGAGATCAAACCTGAAGCGGCTGCGATTCTCGACAAATTAATTGCGCTCATGAAGGAGTTTCCCGACCTTGAAATCAGGGTCGAATCGCATACCGATTCGCGGGGTAGCGACGAATACAACATGCTTCTTTCCAAAAGACGTGCAAAAGCTGCTTTCGATTACCTGTCTTCAAAAGGAGTCGATCCGAACCGGATGCTTTACCATGGATATGGTGAAACCAAATTATTGAACAAGTGTGCAAACGGTGTTACCTGCACTGAAGAACAACATGAAGTTAACCGTCGATCGATTGTAAAAGTGGTACGAAAGGGAGAATACAAGGAAAAACGGGGAACAAAAAGCATCTACTATTTTTAGGAAAAAGCCTCCCCCATCCCCTCCGAAGGAGGGGTGAAAGAATCGGTATTTGTAGATTATTGCATTTTTGAAATACTCATTTTATGGAAAACTTTCAGCAATCTGAACACCTTAAGCCTTTCCCCTCGGGGGAAAGGTTGGATAGGGGCTTCACGTTTGATGATGCTCTTTCCTGAATTCCATCGGGCTTTTGCCGGTTTTATCCTTGAAAATACGCGAGAAATAGAAGTAGGATTCGAATCCGAGATCGATGGCAATTTCCTTGAAACTTTGCTCAGTTGAAACCAACAAATCTTTTGCTTTCTGGATGCGCAGCGATAAATGGTATTGCGTTGGAGAGATACCGGTATATTTCCTGAACATCTGCCTGAAATACGAATAACCAACATTCAGATCAGTTGCCAGTTTTTCGATATTGACATTCGTGTTCAGGTTTTCCCTGAAATACATACACGCTTTCCGGATGGTGCGTTCAATGGTTTTTCCCGCAAATTCCTGGTTCCTTACCACCGATAATATTTTACTCAGCATCAACATCATACTGGCCGCAGCAACCTGCTGATGACCGGTTTTTTCATCCTTTACCAGCTGAATGATTTCGAAAAAAAGTTTCAGCAGACTTTCCTGAAACCCAACATATAAAACGGGTTTTCCAACCTGGAAAAATCCTTCCTGAAAAAGCTGTGTACAAAAATCACCGTTGAAACCGATGTAATGCTCATTCCATCCCGTGTTTTGATCTGGTTTGTATCGATGCCACGTTCCGGGCCGGAGGATAATCATGGAGCCCGGTACAACCTGAAACTGATCGTTGGCCGTTTCAAATGTTCCTGAACCTTCGGTAATGTAGTTGATCTGGTATTCGTGAAGAATACGGCCTTTCTCCCAGGTAAAGAAATATCCGCTCGGATGTACCCTCGGAGGATAGACCAGTGATGGCGGTATTTGTGCATATCCAGCTACGGTAAGATACAATCCCCATTCTTTATCCATGGGACTTGCATTGATGTATTTTACAAACGAGTCATTCATAAGAAGCCTCCTCTAACCCCTCCAAAGGAGGGGGATATTTATACACAAGTCAATACCAGATTTTTTTTCAGGCTTGAAAGTCCTAAATATGTCAGCCCAGGGCAAAGTTTCGGGAGGAACGAACCGAAACGCCGCTCTGGGTATGAAATGCAGAAGTAAAACCGTCCGCGAGAATTCGATGAACAAAGCAAGTAATCTATTTCGGACGGAATTTAGTGACATCATTTGTCTGAGAATAGAGATCATCCCTTTCGTCCGAAATAAGAAATACTCTTTTATGATACTTATCGTGCGGACGATTCTCCTACCCGTTTCCCAACCCAGGGCGACACTCCTGCGTCGTTTGCCCTGGGCTAATATCTGCCGGCCCTTCAGGCCTTTTTTGTTTCTTTTGATCATCATTTTTGGATTAAGAGATATGTATAAAGAGTAGCCGAGGAAGGGGAAATAAAACATTGGCATTTGTTAGTCTATACTTTTAGATAAAATAAACGTTATAAAAGGCTTTTTCATTCAGAACCTCCTATTCCCAAAAGTCTCCCCTTTGGGGAGATTTAGAGGGGCTTCTTTCCTTTTCGTGGAGAATTTGGAGTGGGGCTTCTTGTGTCAGTTTATGCAAATTAACAATCATTTCGCGTATTGATTAACATTAAATCATAAGTATCTTTACTTTTACAAAACTAACTATTAAAGTCATAAAAGATAAAACTTAACTTAACTAAACTATGAATGCATTATTAGGCGTTATTTTTCATTCGATCGGAGGATTTGCTTCAGGAAGTTTTTATATGCCATACAACAAGGTGAAAGGATGGGCCTGGGAAAGCTACTGGATCATCGGCGGACTCTTTTCATGGCTTATTGTTCCGCCACTGGCAGCCTATCTAACCATCCCGGATTTTGTACATATCATTGCAAACAGCTCCGGCCAGATTCTTTCAATCACTTTTCTGATGGGATTAATGTGGGGAATAGGTGGATTAACCTACGGATTGGGAGTTCGCTACCTGGGAATGTCGCTCGGAAATTCGGTGGTGCTTGGCTTTTGTGCTGCTTTCGGATCAATTGTTCCATCAATTTATTATAGTATAAATCCAACTGTCGGAAAGATTTCGTTTACCGACATGATGGCTCATCCTGGAGGACGTTTGGTCTTGCTGGGTGTTGTCGTATGTCTCATTGGTATCGCGATTTCAGGAAAGGCCGGAATGATGAAAGAAAATGAATTGTCGGAAGAACAGCAAAAAGCAAGTGTCGCCGAGTTCAGTCTGGTCAAGGGACTAATTATAGCAGTCATTTCAGGGATATTAAGTTCATTCATGAATTTTGGTATTGAAGCCGGGCAACCGATGGCAGAAGTTGCTGTTTCCCAGGGATGCAACCCATTATTTCAAACCAATGTGACTTATGTGATAATCCTTTGGGGTGGTTTAACCACCAATCTTATCTGGACCACCATTCTTAGTTTAAAGAATAAATCGTACGGTGATTTCACCAACAAGTCTACACCAATTGCCAGCAATCTCATTTTTTCGGCCTTAGCCGGATCGACCTGGTTTATGCAGTTTTTCTTTTACGGAATGGGCGCAAGCAAACTGGGAAATGGTGCAAGCTCCTGGATTCTGCATATGTCAACGATCATTCTGACGGCCAACATGTGGGGTATTTACCGCAAAGAGTGGACTGGAGTTTCAGTCAAAACCAAGGGAACAATAACTGCTGGTATTGCTATCATTCTGTTAGCGGTGGCTTTGGTTGGGATCGGGAATTCGATGTAAAATCTCTTGTGTACTTAATGAGATGCTGAAACAAGTTCAGCATGACGCTAAAGGCTTCAGCCTGAACTTGCAGAGATAGTCACCCTGAACTTGGTTCAGGGTCTGACAAAAAAGAAAAAGAATCAATATCCAATCCTCAGCCAAAGGCTTGGAACTTTAAACTTGGAACTTTTATGCGATTAGCTTTTAAAATGCACCTTCTCGAAGGTCAAAAAGAAGAGTATAAAAAACGGCATGATGAAATCTGGCCTGAACTGAGTCAGTTGCTCAAAGATGCCGGAATCAGTGAATATTCTATCTTTCTGGATGAGGAAACCAATACCTTGTTTGCTTTTCAGAAGGTGAGCGGATCCGGAAGTTCACAGGATTTGGGTCAAACTGAAATTGTTCAGAAATGGTGGGCTTTTATGGCCGATATCATGAAAACCAATCCCGATCATTCCCCGGTTACCGTTGCGTTGGAAGAAGTATTTTATATGAAATAAATTACGGTGCGCTGCACCTCAAATTGCGTTCATTGAACCAAATTTCTACAAACATTCTGCAGCTTTGCTGCTTTTAGATTGGCGCGAAAGGTCCAGAGCACCGAAATATTTGTAGAAAGCGAAATAAATAAGCATCCCGTCCGCGGAAATAAGCAGTGCAAACCTTGGCTATTTTTTCGGACGCCTGCCTGCCGCAGGCAGGAAACAGAATTGACCATAAAAAATGAAATTACAATAGAGAAAAACTTACGATAATTAAAACTAAACCATCATGAAACACACGGCATTTTTGACGAAACTTTTCGTCTTTTTGTTACTAATCAGCGGTTCCAGTACTTTTGCCGCAGTCAAAACCGAGGTAAAAGAGCTGATCTGTGAGTATCACACAAACCCGGTTGGTATCGACATTCAAAAACCCCGCCTGAGCTGGCAAATGAATTCTGCGGAAGAAAATATCCTTCAGACTGCCTATGAAATGCAGGTGACTGACCAGACTGCAAAAGGTAAAGTGATCTGGACTTCAGGAAAAGTGAATTCGTCACAATCGGTGAATGTAACTTATGACGGACCTGCATTAAAATCGATGCAAAGGGTCTACTGGCAGGTTCGCATTTGGGACAACAAAGGGAAAGCTACTGCCTGGAGTGCACCTTCTTTCTGGGAAATGGGTATTCTGGAACCGGAATCGTGGAAGGCTTCATGGATTACTATGGAAACAGATAAAGATACCGCACGGTCAAAACCTTCTCAATTTTTCAGGAAAGATTTTACTTCAGGAAAGAAGCTTAAATCGGCACGGGTATATGTCACTTCGCTCGGGTTGTACCAATTGTTCCTGAATGGGCAAAAGGTCAGTGCCGACCTGTTTACCCCGGGATGGACCAGTTATAAAAACCGGATTCAGTACCAAACCTATGATGTGACAGCGATGATTCAGCCGAAGAATTCGCTTGGTGCAATTGTTGGCGATGGCTGGTATCGGGGAAATATCGGCTGGGGAAACCAAAATGGTTACTACGGAAGTAAATTAGCTCTTTTGGCTCAGCTGCAACTGAACTATACCGATGGAACAA
Source organism: Bacteroidia bacterium (assembly GCA_037143155.1). Taxonomy (GTDB): domain Bacteria; phylum Bacteroidota; class Bacteroidia; order Bacteroidales; family Prolixibacteraceae; genus Aquipluma. The sequence goes on along the minus strand of JBAWZG010000088.1, from coordinate 2,537 downwards.
GCGAAACAATCGGTTCTGATGCAAGCTGGAAAGTAACCCGTGGCCCGATCATCTTTTCGGATATTTACAATGGTGAAACCTACGATGCACGCAAGGAATTGACGGGATGGGCCAATGCAGGTTTTAATGATTCTCAGTGGGGAAAGGTTTCCGTTTTAGATCAGTCAAAGAAAATACTGGTTGCACCTCAGGGAGTTGTCGTGAAAGCCATTCAGGAAATGAAACCGCTGAAACTGTTTACCACTCCGAAAGGCGAAACCGTTTTCGACATGGGCCAGAACATGGTCGGTTGGGTGAAGCTTCGTATTCAGGGCAAAAAAGGCGATCAGATCACTCTGAAATTTGCCGAGGTTCTGGATAAGGAAGGAAACTTTTACACTGCCAATCTCCGGAGTGCCAAAGCGACTGATGTATATATTCTGAAAGGCGAAGGCGAGGAAATCTACGAGCCGCACTTTACTTTCCATGGTTTCCGTTTTGTGAAAATTGAAGGACTTTCAACTCCGCCATCACTCGACCTGATTACCGGAGAGGTTATTCATTCAGACATGAAACCTACCGGATCGTTTGCCTGTTCCGACCCGATGATCAATCAGCTTCAGCACAACATTCAATGGGGCCAAAAAGGTAATTTTCTGGATGTTCCTACCGATTGCCCGCAACGTGATGAACGTCTGGGCTGGACCGGCGATGCACAGGTTTTCAGTATGACTGCTGCTTTCAATTTCGATGTGGCTCCGTTCTACACCAAATGGATGCGTGATTTGGCGGCCGATCAGCTGCCAAACGGCGTCGTTCCTCACGTCATTCCGGATGTTTTGAAAGGTGGCGGAGGTTCAACTGCCTGGGCCGATGCTTCCATCGTGGTGCCCTGGACAACTTACCTGACCTATGGCGACCAACGGATTCTGGAAGTTCAGTATCCAAGCATGAAAGCCTGGGTGGAATACATGACTACCCGCGCCGGAGATGATTTCCTTTGGACCGGAGATTCACATTTTGGCGATTGGCTGGCTTTTGCAACCACCAATTCCGATTATCCGGGTGCGACTACAGAGAAAGACCTGATTGCCACGGCCTATTATTCATATTCTTCCGGACTGCTTTCCAAAATTGCAACCATTATTGGAAAAAATGAAGATGCAAAAAAATACAGCCAGCTTTCTGAAAACATAAAAAAGGCCTTTAATAAAGAGTTTGTTACGCCTGCCGGACGATTGGTTTCTCATACACAAACCGCCTATTCTTTGGCGCTGTCATTTAATATGCTTCCTGCAGATTTAATTCCAAAAGCTGCATCGTACTTAGCTGCGGATGTTAAAAAAATGGGACATCTTACGAGTGGATTTGTTGGAACTCCACTCCTGTGCAAATCCCTTTCTTCTCAGGGATACGACGATTTGGTATTTATGCTCATGAATCGCAAACAATATCCTTCGTGGTTATATCCGATCACCCAGGGTGCAACTACCATCTGGGAACGCTGGGATGGACAAAAACCTGACGGAACTTTCCAGGATGTTGGCATGAACAGTTTTAATCATTATGCTTATGGAGCGATAGGTGAGTGGATGTACCAATATGTGGCCGGAATAAATATTGATCCTTCGGCTCCCGGATACAAGCATATTTTATTGTCTCCTCATTCTGGAGGTGGTTTAACCAATGCCAGTGCAGAATTCATTTCGCTTTACGGAAAGGTAAAATCCGGATGGAAACTGGATGGAACTGACTTCGTTTATGAAGTGACAGTTCCTGCAAATACCACTGCAACGGTAACATTACCACAAGCGACACAGGAACAGCTGACAGTTAATTCACAACCGGTTCCGACTGCATTAAAGGAAAGTTTGAAACAAACGGATAAAGGCGTTTCAATGAATATTGGGTCCGGAACTTATACATTCCGATATCCGAAAAAATAGAAAGCCTGATCCCGAAAAGCCTCATCCCCAGCCCTTCTCCAAAGGAGAAGGGAGTTCGTACATGAAGTATCTGAACATTTGGGATATGAAGTTCAAAATGTTGGGGAGAAAGGGAGCGAAAATAGACACTGGAAGTGTCAAATATCAATAATCCAGGGCTTCGACGTGAGCTCAGCCGAACGGTAAGGAGGAACGACGCAACCCGGGGAAGATGAAAGAGCAGGTAACAAGGCGCATCCAGTGTTTTTTCTTGAAATAGAAACGCTGTATGCGCCGCAAAGGAAAAGATGTTATAGAAGAAAATTAATCGAAAAAAATACCAATACTCAAAAAATCCCCCTCCTGCGGAGGGGTTAGGGGAGGCTCTATTATGAATAAATTACGAATTGAACAAGCCTATCAACTGGCCATTGACGAATACGCCGAATTGGGTGTAAATACGGATTCCGTATTGCAAAAGATGAATGAGGTCGTGATCTCGCTTCACTGCTGGCAAACCGACGATGTGGGTGGTTTTGAAACTCCGGATGCAACCCTGTCCGGCGGTGGAATTCAAACCACGGGCAACTATCCGGGAAAAGCCAGGACTATCGGACAAATGCGTGCCGACCT
>JBAWZG010000087.1:0-16396 GCA_037143155.1 Bacteroidia bacterium | reverse complement strand
AAAAGCGAAGGATCGACCGAGCTGTTTTCTTCGGTAACCAGAATCAGTGTGTTTTGATTGATGCCCTGTTTTAATTTGGCAGCATATTCTTCCGATTTTTCTTTATTTTCTGTATAAAATCCAGAAACGGTCTGAAGCGCTTCTAACCAGTTTTCTTTCTGGAAATAAGTACCACCCCATATCGGACGTCCATCGGGTAAAGCGATGCAATTGAGTGGCCAGCCACCCCGTCCGGTTAAAAGCTGTACGGCTGTCATATAAATATGATCGATATCAGGACGCTCTTCCCGGTCGATTTTGATGCATACAAAATGCTGGTTCATCACTCTGGCCACCTCCGGATCTTCAAACGATTCGTGTTCCATCACATGGCACCAATGACAAGCCGAATATCCAATGCTGATGAGTAAAAGCTTATCCTCTGATTTTGCCTGTTGCAATGCTTTTTCCCCCCATGGCTGCCAGTTCACCGGATTGTGAGCATGTTGCAAAAGGTAGGGCGAAGTCTCGTGAATAAGATCGTTGGTATATTCCTGTTTGATCATTTCGTATCAATTTTTGTGTGAAAAGGAAACAAGTCAGGGAGTGGAATGTTTTATACGAACAATGTATGATCAGGTATAGCTTGGTTCTATTGCAGATAAGAGGAATTCGCAACAAATAGAAGGTTTTTGAATTTTAGTATGCGATGTAACCAATTATTTTATTGATTTTTGTCGGGCATTACTACAACAAGTTAAACCATGGAAAAACAGATTAATCTGCTGAAATCACTCATAGCAACTCCTTCATTTAGCCAAAATGAACAAGATGCTGCCGGAATTATCCGCCAGTTTCTGGCTGATTCGAAACTTGAATTCCGTTCAAAACTGAACAATACCTGGGTGCGAAATCAATCCTGGAAAGAAGAACTTCCGGTTATTTTACTGAATTCACACATCGATACGGTCAAACCTTCTGGCGGATATACCCGCGATCCGTTTTCTCCTGATGTGGAGGATGGATTATTGTATGGCTTGGGAAGTAATGATGCGGGTGGACCTTTGGTAACGCTTTTAGCTGTTTTCATGCATTTCAATCCGATGGAAAATTTACCTTTTAACCTGATTTATGCGGCGACAGCGGAGGAAGAAATTTCAGGACTAAATGGACTGGCAAGTATTCTTGACGAATTGGGACCTTTGGATCTGGCCATTGTTGGTGAACCTACCAGAATGCAAATGGCAATAGCTGAAAAAGGACTGTTGGTGCTCGATTGCACTGCTCATGGAAAATCGGGTCATGCGGCTCGCGAGGAAGGTGAAAATGCAATCTATAAAGCTATTGCTGACATTGAAAAAATCAGGAATTTCCAGTTTGAGAAAACTTCTCCGATATTAGGTTCGGTGAAAATGTCGGTAACAATAGTCAATGCCGGAAGCCAGCACAATGTGGTTCCTGATCAATGTACTTTTGTTGTGGATGTGCGAACCAACGAACATTACTCAAATCATCAGGCTTGCGATATGATAACCGAATTGATTGATTCGGAAGTAAAACCACGGTCTTTTCGATTGAATTCCTCAGGAATACCTGTTGATCACCCCATCGTTCAGCGAGGAATCAGCCTTGGCCTGAATTATTATGGTTCTCCTACAACTTCCGATCAGGCTGTTATTCCTTTTCCTTCGGTCAAAATCGGACCCGGCGATAGCGCCCGATCGCATACGGCCAACGAATATATCCTGATTTCAGAACTGGAAGAAGGATTTCGGATTTATGTCGATCTATTATCTGGACTTCAATTGAGATAAAAAAAGCGACCTGTTCGTCAACAGGTCGCTCAAAATTACTTCAAGAATAAATCTGAAGCAAGAATTCTTAAATGAAGTTGTAATTAATCGCTTTCGGCATAGGCCATTTCGTTGTGTTGCGAAATATCCAGACCGGCAATTTCTTCTTTTTTATCGGCACGTATACCTACCGTTTTATCAACTATTTTGAAAATGATAAAGGTCATTACTCCTGAAAATACAATCGTAGTCACAACTGCAATCATTTGAATCCAAAGTTGTTTCGGATTTCCATAAAATAAACCACTGTATGACGACTGAATGGCCGGTGTTGCTAAAAATCCGGTAGCCAATGCACCAATAATACCACCAATTCCGTGCACTCCAAATGCATCCAGTGAATCGTCGTATCCATATTTGTGTTTAACCACAGAAACCATGAAGTAGCAAACTACTGCCACAAGCATACCTATAACTACAGCGCCTAATACCCCAACAAATCCGGCGGCAGGCGTGATCGCAACCAGACCGGCAACTGCCCCGGTACAAATACCAATTACAGTTGGTTTTTTGTTGATGGTCCAGTCGAGCAGTGCCCATGAAATCGCTGCAGTAGCTGTTGCAACATGAGTTGCAAGGAATGCGCTGATGGCCAGGCCATCGGCAGCCAGGCCGCTTCCGGCATTGAATCCAAACCAGCCAAACCACAACAGAGCAGCACCAATTACTACCAAGGGAATATTGTGAGGAGCTGTTGGGTGGTTGTTGTAATTTCTTCTCGATCCAATCATCAAGGTCATTACCAGAGCGGCAATACCTGCATTGATGTGAACGACTGTTCCGCCAGCAAAATCGAGTGCTCCCATTTTAAATAGCCATCCATCAGCTGACCAAACCCAATGTGCGACGGGATTATAAACGAAGATCGCCCAAAGTAAAGAGAAGATAAGAAAACCTTTAAATTTGATCCGTTCGGCATAGGCTCCAATAATGAGCGCAGGAGTAATTACCGCAAACATACATTGGAATAACACGAACAAAAGATGCGGTATTCGGGCTGTTGCCTGCGATATATAATACGGACTGACATCATTGACACCTATTCCGTTAAGGAATGCCCAGCCGAATCCGCCAATATATGGAGCCAAAGCACCTGTTGAAGATCCGAACGAAAGGCTGTATCCAAAGAAAACCCATTCGAGCGTAATTACCGCAGTTAAAATAAAGCACTGCATCAGAATGTTCAATACATTTTTCTGACGAACCAAACCGCCGTAAAACAAAGCCAGTCCGGGAATTGTCATCAGCAAAACCAGAGCTGTGGCAACTATCATCCAGGCAGTATTTCCGGAATCAATATAGGGTGTTGCTGCGGGAGCAGCCGCTGCTGTAGCTGCCTGTGCAAAAAGCAGGTTCGGGGTAATTAAACCCAAAATAGCCAGTAATGAATATTTTAGTTTTTTTTTCATGAGTTTTCTTCTTGATTAAATTGAGGGAATTACTTGTTGTAAAGTGATGCGTCGCCACGGTCTTTGGTGCGGATACGGATGGATTCGGCAATATCACTTACGAAAATTCGTCCGTCACCGCTCTCGCCGGTATATGCAGATTCGAGAATTGCTGCGATTGACTTTTCAACATTTTGGTCACGGACAACGAAGGAAATGTACATCCGGGCTACTGAGTTCACGTCATAGGCAATACCTCTGAATATTAGACCTTGCCGGGCAGTTCCCTGACCTTTTACTTCCCACCAGGAGAGGAAGTCGATATCAGCTTCATGCAAGGATTCACGAACTTCTTCAAATTTGGTTTTTCTAACGATTGCTTCAATTTTCTTCATGACAATTAAATTTGGGGGTTAATTAAAACAGGAATTTGGGTTCCCGATTATAGATTATTTTAATTCTTAATTGAAAATTCAAAAATATTAAAATATTTTAATTGCCCATGAAAAATTGAGGCTAAAGGCCGAAAAAAGTAAAAATAAATTAACAGTGGTTGTAAATTATTAGATTTATGATGAAAAAGAAGTAGAATATTTAGTCGTACCCCTAATCTTGTTATGATTTCCAATTCGATGCATTGATGTGTATAAACAAAAAAGAGACCTGTCCCCCAACAGGCCTCTTAGCAAAAAAGCAACAAATCTAATTGTTGAAGAAAAAGCGATAGATTTCAGTTTTACAACCTGAACGGAGGTTTTCAGGTTGTATATGACTCAGACTGACTAATCTTTATTGTACATTGAGTCATCACCGGTTTCTCCGGTTCTGATCCGATAGGATTCTTCAATGGTCCAGACAAAGATTTTACCGTCACCGACTTCTCCGGTGTATGCAGATTTTAAAAGACAATCCACTGTTTTCTTAAGGTTGATGTCGCGCACAACAATGTTCAGTGTTCTTCTTGAAATAAATTCAGTATCAGAAGAAGTTCCCCTGTAGGAACCTTTCCGGTTTTTTTCATTTCCTACGCCTACCGTATCGTAGTAGGAAAAGAAATCAATATCAATCGCATGCAAAGCCTCTTTTACAGCCTGAAACTTTGATACTCGTATAATTGCTTCTATCTTTTTCATATTGATTAAATTTAAATATGTTTTTTTTGTTTTTAAAGATGGTGTTTCGGAATTTCAAAGTTATTTAACCCTCAAATAACCAAAACACCATCTTTGAATCAAATTTATAAAAAATAACATTTAAACAAAAGCTGTTGTATTAATCGTGATAAGCTTCTGCTCCATGTTCCCAAACATCCAATCCACCAGGTCCGGTTTCACCTTCAGGCTCAACACGAAGTTTAAACGGATAGGGTAATTTCATTACAGCCCACATTACCAGAAGTGAAATAAGAAATGTCCCTACTGTAATAATAAAGCTACCTATGAATTGTGCTTCGAGAACATCAAAGCCACCCCCGTAGAAAAGACCTTTTACTGGTGCAGTATTGTCAGGTCCAAACGGGCCAGTAAATCCATACTCACCGCTTGCAAATAAACCAAGTGATAAAGTTCCCCATATTCCAGCAAATCCATGAACTGATACTGCTCCAACCGGATCGTCAATACGAAGATATTCCAACAAATAAATACCACCAAAAACAACCATGCCGGCTACAGCACCAATTATTACTGATCCGAATGGAGATACCCAATAACAAGGAGCAGTAATCGCTACAAGACCTGCAAGCATTCCGTTTAGAGTAAAACCGGTATCAAATTTTCCTTTGAATGGTCCAATCCAGAGGGCACATGCCATTGCGGCCAATGATCCTGTACATGCGGCTAAGGTAGTGTTTGCAGCAACCCGTCCAATCCCTACAAAATCCATTGCAGAAAGTGTACTTCCAGGGTTAAAACCATACCAGCCAAACCACAACAAGAATGCACCAATTGTGGCTAAGGGTAAACTGTGAGCTGCTGGAAGTCCTCCTTTTTCTGCGTCATCGCGTAAGAAAACACGACCAATTCGAGGTCCCAGAACAATGGCTCCTGCTAATGAGACCATACCTCCAATGGTATGCACAACAGTTGAACCTGCAAAGTCGCGGAATCCTTGTCCCAAGGAAGGTAAGAAGTTTCCAGGTGTTCCCATTAATGCTAAGAAACCATCAGGTCCCCAGGCCCAGTGACCAAGAATTGGATAAATGAAAGCGGTAACAGCAACACTATAAATAATGTCACCACGGAAACTTGTACGTCCGATCATTGCTCCTGAAGTAATTGTGGAAGCAGTATCAGCAAAAGCAAACTGAAAGATCCAGTGAGCTAATAATGCTACACCTGTTGTACCGTATGTTGCCGGTGCATTTTGCAGGAAGAAATATTGATTCCCAATAAATCCGTTGCCTGCGCCGAACATAAATGCGTAACCAATAGCCCAGAATGATACCCCACAAATAGCGGTATCGAGCGCACATTCTACTAAAATATTTACTGATTCACGTTTTCTTGCAAACCCGGCTTCAAGCATAACAAACCCGGCTTGCATTCCAAATACCAACGCTGCAGCGACTAATGTCCAGACTGTATTTAACGAGTTTACCACCAATGTCTCTTGCACGGAATAAGTATCTGCAGCCATGGCAGATAGACCTAACAAGCCAGGTAGCATCATCATAGCCATAAGGGCTCCAAAAAGACCGATCATTTTTCCTGCAAAAATGGTTGCACCAAGTTTCCAGTTTTTTGGTTTTGATATATTCTCATTTACTCTCGAGAAATACCCACCCCTTCCAGTGCTAATCGTTATTGATTTCATATATTATTTTTTTTATTAGTTGTTCATTTTGAGTTTGCTCTATGTTGAAGTTCTATTTGTCATGTATCAAAAAGACATTGCAACTACATAGAATACCTGCTCTTTGTTTGGATTTAAGATGACGGAACCGGTAAAAGGAACTGAAAAGCTGTCAGTAACTTTGATTGTTTTTGTAGAAGAGATTCCCAAATTACATACCTGAAATGTAGCGTCATTAGTATACCAGCCATTACCAGCTCCGGCAAAAAGTTTTACCAGGGGGAGTTGGTATCCGGCTTCAAAATACGTGTCTTTGCCTACTGCTCCTGAAGCTTGATTGATAATATAGTTACCGTTTAAGCTAAATTTACCAATACTATATGAAAGATTGGCTTCAATAGCATGTGCGTTGTTTCCAAAATACTTTGCAGTGTTGTAGTGGTAATCAGTTAAACCAATTGATAAACCGGATTTAAATGACAATGTTGAAAAAAGATCTGCTTCTTCAGGAGCACCAGTAGTTAAATCACCAGATCCCCAGGCACCGACCGAAAAAATTCCGCTGGTATACTTAACTGTTGGCTGAATGCTGAATGCTCCGGCCTTTGATCCTCTCCAGATATAACTGCTTACAACATCAGTTCCGGCAGACCATTGAGCATTTACTTTTAATGTGCAAATCGCGAGAAGTGCAAAAACAACGAGGGTAATTTTCTTTTTCATGATCTTTAATTTTAAGGGTTAACTTTTATTTGTTTTTTAACTTTCAATTCATTCTTTGTTTTGGGGGTAAGCTTTAAATATGTTTCGATTTTTTAAGATGACCCCCTTTTGTTTGTTATGCTTGGTCAAAAGTATGTATTATTTCAAATTCTGATATATTAAAATTGGGGTGTATGTGTGAATTGATGATAAATTAACAAATAAACATCTAAATAATGGGGGTTTAATTTCAAAAACTATATAAATAATTGCTTTTTAGTTAGAAAAATAGGGGTATTAATGTAAAAAAAGATAAAATGATTAAAGTTGATTTCATTTTAATTGTATGATTTTCAATAAGTCATGATTGTGTGTAGTAAACTTACAATATGGTTTATTGTGTCATATAAAATAGATTAAAGATATTATATGGACTATATTTGAATAAATAGTCAAAATATTGTTGTATTAAGTGTTTTTCCGGAAAGGAGTTAATTTTAGACAAAAAGAAAGAATGCAAGCAATATCGTAAATGAAGTATTTGTCGGTTATTTTTATCTGAACCAACAATTCATATCAAATGCGCTACGGGTAAAGAGCAGAAACATCAGTTTTTATATCTTTGCTGTCGAATTGAAATGTGATATATAGTGACATATATTTGCTCTGAAGTAAAAAGTTCAACCCAATCCTATGGTTTTAGCCGAGAAAATATTTCTGATCGTTAATAGTTATGCCGGGCATAAGGCCGGTGAAAAGACGGTTGATGTAGTTGTACCTTACTTATTGAATAAGGGTTTTGATGTTGAATATGCATTTACAAATCATCCTGGACATGCAACGGAACTTGCCATAAAAGCTGCAAGTGAAGGCTATGATTTGGTGGTTGCTGTGGGTGGAGATGGAACCGCAAATGAAGTGGCACAAGGTTTATTTGGCTCTGTAACGGTAATGGGTATAATTCCTATCGGTTCTGGTAATGGACTTGCCCGTGAACTGGGTATTTCGATGAATATAAGGGAAAGTTTAAAAACTTTAATTGACGGGAAAACTCTGTTACTTGATGTTTATAATTTAAATGACCAGCGGTTCCTCTGTACTTGTGGGATCGGGTTCGATGCCCTGATTGCTGATAAAATGAGCAAAACTTCATCCAGAGGGTTTTTCGGATATGTGAAGCTGGTAATGAAAGAAATTAGTACCTATAAACCAGTAGATGTGCGTATGAAGATTGATGGTGTGATTGTTGAAGAACCTGTTTTCCTGATCACTTTTGCCAATTCTTCCCAATTTGGCAATAAGGCCTATATTGCTCCGGGTGCAAGTATGACCGATGGATTGATTGATGTGGTAGTTGTAAAAGAGTTCGCTGCAGTTTGGATACCTGTTATTGCTTTCGCTCTTTTCTTTAAACTAATACCTAAACTTCCTTTTGTTAATTGCTATAAAGCCAAAATGATAGATATTGAATTGGCTGACACAAAGTATTTCCATTTTGATGGTGAACCCGGGAAATTGGATGTTCCGGCTATGATTTCACTCAATTCCGAGAAAATCCGTATGTGTTGCCGGAACTAAGCTTTACTTTCATGCTTTTGGTAAAATATCTGCGAAGTATTGATATGAAATAAGTTGGAATGACTAAGATAACCATTGTTATAGTTGGCATATTATGTGCTCTTTTTTCTAAAGCAGAAATGCCGGTATATAGAAATGACTCCATTTTTATTGCGAATAAATCTGTCTCACCATTTAAAGAATCGTTTATAATTGTGGGATATCAAAACTTGCAGAGTACGCACATGGATCATTTTATTGGATTTAATGCGATGGTTGGTTATAACTTTACACCCAAATTTTCTCTTGGAATTGGAATGGAGGATACCTATGGACAACATCACGATGATAATGGATGGATATTGTCAGAAATCAGATTAGTTCCGGTCGTTGTAGATGCAAGGCTTGTTTTTGGCGAATACAAATTGATTAAACCATTTATTGAACTTTCGACCGGGATTACATTTTTTAAGTATTACAAAAAGGTCAAAGTTCCACTTGGATCGCCTGATATTACTGAAACCGAAGGAGAATTTAGCTTTGGCCTACCCTTTATAGTTCAGGAAAAAGGCTGGTATAACTATGTCGGTGTAGGAACATACTTAAAGATTAATAAGCATTTTATGCCCTTTTTTGGAATCGGTTTTAAATCGTACAACACGTCAACGAATGTTTATGCGGTAAATCCTCGTGGATTAAATCTCGGGATAGGCTGTAAATTCTGAACATGTATTTATCACCCGTTTAAATATTTGGAAGGTTCGAAAGTAACTAATGAAATTAGATGTCGTTTGACCAGTTATATTAAGTTTTTTAACGATTAAAAAGTTCATCAATTTCAGTTTTGAAAAATCCTAAAAAAATACCAATCATCCCAATTAATAGCTGCTTGAAATTGTTAAATCAATTCATAAAGTGTGGATTTTATGGTTTGATTTTATCAGGCATATTCTTGGGTGCACCAAATCTCTATGCTCAAAATAATGCTGCAGCAGAAAAATCTATAACAGGTTTGGATTTTGGCGTTTTGCCTTCATTTGTGTACAATACCGATAAGGGTTTGCAATATGGAGCATTAGCAAATTTCTATTATTACGGTAAGGGAACTGTTTATCCGGATTACTTTTACAGCCTATACCTGCAATGTTCGAGAACAACTCAAAATGGTTATGTAAATTATTTATTTTTCGATTCAAGTCATCTTTTGCCTAAGGATTTGAGGTTAACAATCGATATGTCTCTGGTAAAACAGGGTTTTCAGCAATTTTATGGTTTAAATGGATACAATTCACTTTATAACAAGAATTATATTGATCCTCATAGTTCGCAATTTATATCGAAGCACTATTACTTTTTAGGGGAAATATCCAGGACCATCACCGTTGATGTCAAGGGAAAACTCCCAATACCGCATTTAAATTGGGATTTAGGCTTTGGATATTATAACATTTCAACTATGCCATTTCGCTCATTTCGGGGGCACAATTTAATTACACCTACACTTTTCCAGAAGTATATTGATCAGGGTGTTATCCCAAGAGATCAGAAGACAGGAGGAAAAACTGCCTATCTAAAAGCTGGCTTTACGTATGATACACGAAATAATGAAGCAATTCCGACAAAGGGTATTTGGATAGAATTGATTTATCTGAATGCTCCTGAATTTTTGTTCAATAAATTTGCCTATTCTCAGGTTACTTTAAAATACAATCAATATATTCCGTTGAATCCCAAACTGGTTTTGGCCTACAGACTTGCATTTCAGGACAAAATCAGTGGTGGAATTCCGGTATATATGCTACCATATCTTATTAGCACATTTCGTAATGAGGAAGCATTGGGAGGAAGTAAAACTATTCGGGGAGTTTTAAACCGACGATTGTTAGGTAACGGATTTGTGCTTGGTAATTTTGAATTTCGCTATATTCCAATTAGTACCAATGCATTTCAACATAACCTGAATATTGGGTTCAATATTTTTGAAGACATGGGTTTGATAACTGACCAATACAAAGTGGACAAATCGTTAAATGGTTTGACGTTTGATTATAAATTCGGACAGGAAAAAATGCATTACAGCGTTGGAGGAGGAATACGCTTTATTATAGACCACAATTTTATTGTTGCCATGGATTATGGACGCGTTTTGGATAAACGGGATGGAACCGGAGGATTGTATCTCGATTTGGACTATCTGTTTTAATGCTGATTTAACCGGATTACAAAAAACCTGAAACAAAGAAAATAGGAATGAAGGTATTGGGAGCTGGCTAAACTATTCTTAATCGAGAAGCTTGGCTAATTCAGATCACCATATTATAGTAATAAAAATACAGAGGGAAATCATAAACCTTAATTTTGCTTTATCTTTGGCCTTCGAAAAAACAATCAGACTATGAAACTCTGGGATAAAGGAACTCCGGTGAATGAACTCATCGAAAAATTTACAGTAGGTAAGGATCGGGAGCTTGATTTGTACCTGGCAAAATTCGATGTGTTGGGATCGATTGCTCATGCCAAAATGCTTCAATCTATTGATTTACTTACTGCGGGTGAACTTGCTGAACTACAAACCGAATTAATTGAAATTTATTATACCATTGAAAACGGTAATTTCCGGATTGAGGAAGGCGTTGAAGATGTGCATTCACAGGTTGAACTGATGCTGACCCGCAAGTTGGGAGATACTGGCAAAAAAATCCACAGCGGCCGTTCGCGCAATGACCAGGTATTACTGGATCTGAAGCTTTTCACTCGTTCCGAAATTCAGAAACTGGTTGAGGCTGTCAGCGAATTGTTTAAAAAACTGATGTCAAAGGCTGAAGCCAATAAGCAGTACCTCATGCCGGGTTATACGCATTTGCAGGTAGCGATGCCTTCATCTTTTGGACTGTGGTTCAGTGCCTATGCCGAAAGCCTGGTTGACGATTTGGTGTTGCTTCAAGCTGCCTATAAGATTACAAATCAAAATCCTTTGGGTTCTGCTGCCGGATATGGTTCCTCGTTTCCCCTCGACCGGCAAATGACAACCGTTTTACTGGGTTTCGAATCGATGAATTATAATGTGATTTATGCCCAGATGGGCCGCGGAAAAATTGAAAAAACTGTGGCTTTTGGCCTGTCATCAGTGGCAGCCACAATTTCAAAATTTGCCTTCGATGTCTGTTTATTTATGAGCCAGAATTTCGGTTTTGTTTCTCTTCCGAATGAGTTAACCACTGGATCGAGCATTATGCCGCACAAGAAAAATCCCGATGTTTTTGAACTCGTTCGTTCACATTGCAATAAAATACAGGCCATTCCTTATCAGATCAGCCTCATGACCAATAACCTTCCAAGCGGCTATTTCCGCGATCTTCAGATTTTGAAAGAAGTTTTCCTGCCTGCATTTCAGGAATTGCTCGATTGTATTCATATTGCCGGCTTTGCCATCGATAATATGATTGTAAATACAGATTTAATGAATGACGACAGGTACAGAAATGTATTCAGTGTTGAAGATGTGAATAAACTGGTGCAGCAAGGAGTTCCGTTCCGCGATGCCTATAAACAGGTTGGTAGCCAGATAAATGCAGGAACATACGAGCCAAGCCGGGAAATCAGTCATACACATCAGGGGAGTATTGGAAATCTTTGCCTGGAACAGATTTCAGACCGAATGAAAAATATCATTCAATCCTATGAATTTCAAAACGCTGATAAAGCATATGCCAATCTGCTAAAACAACTTTAAGATCTGTTAACTAATCGTTATTTTTTGATTTGAGCCAACATTTGGTTGATTTCCTTGTTTGTATGATTAAAATACTGGATTTTAGACAGATGTATGTTTTTTTGTTCCTTATTTTCTGTAAAATGATTGGGATTGTCGTTTTTCTGCTTTCTCGGAAATTTGAATTTTCTATAAAAAACGCTATTTTCGCTTTCAGTTCGTAAGGAAAAAGATTGATTTACTTATAATTTATATGTTTTCGTGGATTTATTTGTACAGAATGATTAAAGTTTGATCAGTCTGGAAGCAATTTGCGAAAACTGAATAATACAAATAAAGATGATGAATTCAGGATTGCCAAAAGCGCAGGGTTTATACGATCCGGCTAATGAGCACGATAATTGCGGAATCGGTTTTGTGGCCCATATCAAAGGTCAGAAATCGCACGAAATTATTGAGCGGGGACTAGAGGTTCTTGAGAATATGGATCACCGTGGTGCTACCAGTGCTGATAACAAGACTGGTGATGGTGCCGGTATACTCATGCAGATACCTGATCAGTATATCAAGGAAGTGTTGAAGGTCAATATCCCAGTTTCAGGAAAGTTTGGAACCGGCTTGGTTTTTTTGCCTCAGGATAAGAACGAAGCAAATGTTTGCCAGGATATTCTGAGTAAATACATCAAACAGGAAGGTCTTGAATTGATAGAGTACCGCGATGTCGCTGTCGACAGTTCTGCACCCGGCGAAATTGCCAAACTGACCGAACCATATGTACGTCAGATTTTTGTGAAGGCCGAATTGGAGCAGGAAGTTCTGGAGCAGAAATTATACCTGGCACGTAAACAGGCTGAAAAGGAAATCAGGGAATCGGACCTGAAAAATAAGGGCGCGTTTTATGTTCCAAGTTTATCATCCAAAACGATTATTTATAAGGGAATGTTGACTCCCGGCCAACTCAGGGATTATTTTAAAGATCTTTCGCATCCGAAATTTACCAGTGCCATTGCGCTGGTGCATTCACGTTTCAGCACAAATACGTTTCCGACCTGGGATTTGGCTCAGCCTTTTCGTATGATCGCCCACAACGGCGAAATCAATACAGTAAAAGGTAACCGGATGTGGATGTCGGCCCGCGAAGCCTTGCTTCAATCGGAAGTTTTCGGTAAAGACCTGAAAAAATTGTTTCCGGTTATTGAACCCAATAAATCTGACTCAGCTTCATTCGATAATACACTCGAATTCCTGCATCAGACGGGACGTTCGATGCCACATGCCTTATGCATGATGATTCCCGAATCATTCAATTCGAAAAATCCGATTCCTGACAGCCTGAAAGCATTTTATGAATACCATTCAACCATCATGGAACCGTGGGATGGCCCGGCTTCGATGGTATTTTCCGATGGCCGGTACATTGGCGGAACATTGGATCGAAACGGACTCCGCCCTTCAAGATATATCATCACCAAAAATGATTTGATCGTAATGGGTTCCGAAGTGGGTGTTCAGACATTTTCTGCGGAAGACGTGAAGGAAAAGGGCCGTTTACGCCCCGGAAAGATACTGTTAGTCGATACCAAACTCGGAATAATTATCCCTGATAAAGAAGTAAAAGCGCAGCTAAGTCAGCGCAATCCCTACGGAAACTGGTTAAAGGAAAACCGTTTACTGATGGAAGATATCGAAGTGAAACAACGCGTATCCTCTTCACTTGGTGATCAGTTTAATACCTTCACCAAAGTTTTTGGCTATTCGAAGGAAGATATGGAAATGATTATCAAACCGATGGCCGTTACCGGTGCTGAACCAACCAGCTCGATGGGGAATGATACGCCACTGGCTTGTTTTTCGGAAAAACCTCACCGTTTCTTCGATTATTTCCGTCAGGTTTTTGCTCAGGTTACCAACCCGCCGATTGACTCGATCCGCGAAGGTCTTGTGATGTCACTAACCAATTACATTGGCTCTCTGCACACCAACATTTTGGACGATTCGCCGGTGCATGCCAAACTGATAAAATTTGAAGATCCGATCATTACCAATACCGATCTTGGAAAAATTAAAGATCTGAAACACGAACAGTTCTCGCACAGTACCATACAGATGATTTTTCCTGTGAAAGATGGTGCGGCAGGATTTCAGAAAGCATTTGACGATCTGCTGAAACAAGCTGAAAAAGCGGTTGACGACAAGAAGAATTTCATCATTCTTTCTGACCGTGAGGTTTCTGCTGAATATGCGCCAATCCCTTCCTTACTGGCGGTTGCTGCGGTGCACCATCACCTTATTCAGACTCAGAAACGGATGCAGATCGGTATCATCGTTGAAACTGCCGAAGCCCGTGAAATTGCACATTTTGCACTTTTGTTTGGATACGGTGCCAGTTCGGTTAACCCATACCTTGCATTTTCTGCCATCGAACAAATGGTCAGGAATGGTGAGATTGCAATGAAATATTCTGAAGCCCGATACAATTACATCAAATCTATTGATAAAGGTCTCCTGAAAGTGATGTCGAAAATGGGTATTTCTACTCTCCGCAGTTACCAGGGCTGCCAGATTTTTGAGGCATTGGGGATCAGCGATGAAGTCATTGCGAAATATTTCACCGGAACTTCTTCCAAATTCAGCGGAATCGGATTCGAAGAAATCTGTCATGAATCGTTGCTTTTCCACAAAGAGGCCTATTCGAAAAAGAAACATCTGGTCAGTAATAGTCTGGAGACTGCCGGAACTTATCACTACCGGAAATACGGCGAACATCATGCCTGGAATCCGGAAACAGTAGGTTTGCTTCAGTGGGCCACGCGCACCAACGATTACAGCGTGTTTAAAGAATTCAGCAAAAAGGTAGATTCAGAAAATGCGCAGCCAACATTTATTCGTGGCTGCCTGAAATACAAACGCAATCCGATTGATATTTCGCTGGTCGAACCGGTCGAAAACATCATGAAACGATTCGTCACCGGAGCCATGTCCTATGGTTCCATTAGCAAGGAAGCCCACGAAGCACTGGCAGTTGCCATGAACTCCATTGGCGGACGAAGTAATACCGGCGAAGGCGGAGAAGATGCTGAACGTTTCGGTACCAATAAACGAAGCGCAATCAAACAGGTTGCTTCTGGTCGGTTTGGGGTAACCAACAATTACCTGATTAATGCCGACGAACTTCAGATAAAGATTGCTCAGGGTGCAAAACCAGGTGAAGGAGGACAATTACCCGGCTTCAAAGTCAATAATATCATCGCTAAACTCCGGAATTCAACTCCCGGAATTACCCTGATTTCGCCTCCTCCTCATCACGATATTTATTCAATCGAAGATTTGGCACAGCTAATCTACGATTTGAAAGTGACCAATCCACGTGCAAAAGTTTCGGTGAAATTAGTTGCTGAAAATGGGGTAGGGACCATTGCTGCCGGTGTTGCCAAGGCATTTTCAGACCTGATAATTATTGCAGGTTGTGAAGGTGGAACAGGTGCTTCTCCTGCCAGCTCAATCAAATATGCCGGTTTGCCGGCCGAGTTGGGTATTGCCGAAGCACAACAAACTTTGGTAATGAACAACCTCCGTGGCCGTGTGAAATTGCAGGTTGACGGTCAGTTAAAAACAGGTCGCGATGTAATTATCATGGGAATGTTGGGTGGCGAAGAATTCGGGTTCTCTACTGCAGCCTTGATTACCCTGGGTTGCATCATGATGCGCAAGTGTCACCTGAATACTTGTCCTGCCGGTATTGCTACGCAGGACGAAACATTGCGAAAACGATTCATTGGACGTTCAGAATATGCCATCAATTTCTTCCGTTTCATAGCCACCGAAGTTCGTGAACATCTGGCTGAAATTGGAGTGACCACTTTCGACGAAATTGTTGGACGTGCCGACCTCCTTGAGCAGAACCGTGAGGTGAGCAACTGGAAAATGAAAAACATGGACTTCACCAAGCTGATTCATATGCCTGAAGAAGCAAAACATCACGATATCCGCAATACATTTCCGAACATTAAATCGGTAGATGACCATCTCGATCATACCTTGATCCGTGAGGCAAACAAGGCTATAAAAAGCAAGGAAAAAGTCTGGCTGGCTCATACCATTACCAATGTCGACCGCACTGTGGGCGCCATGTTGTCGGGAGAAATTTCGCGCCGGTATGGTGAAGAAGGTTTGCCCAACAACACCATCATGGCCAATTTTACCGGAACTGCCGGACAGAGTTTTGGCGCATTCCTGGTAAAAGGTTTGAGCTTCAGGCTCGAGGGCGATTCGAACGATTACATCGGAAAAGGTCTTTCCGGAGGACGCCTTATTGTGGTACCGCCGGTAGGATCGACTTTCAATCCGGAAGAAAATATCATCGTTGGAAATACTTCATTCTACGGGGCAACTTCCGGAGAAGCATATATCCG
>JBAWZG010000086.1:0-16426 GCA_037143155.1 Bacteroidia bacterium | reverse complement strand
TTCGAAACGAATTACCAGGAAACAATATAATAAAGAAATTTCAGAAGCTGTTGTTAGAATTGAAAAAGGGAATTTTGTTACTCATGATGATGCTCTAAAGGAATTATCTAAATGATAAACCGAAAATCCTATAAAATAATCTGGGATAGAATTGCACTCGATCACTTCAAAGAGATTTATTTACACTTTGACCAAAGTGGATATGAAACCTTTAATTGAACCATACGGCTTTTGTAAACAATTACCCTAAAATCAGGTCCTGGATTTAGAATATCAGACTGTTCTTTTGTTCCCCACAAATAGTTCAATGAATAGTTGAGTTTGCCGATTTTACTACCTGCGCCAATTTTCCAAAGCATTTCATTTTGGGGCTTTTTATTTTCATTACCCAGTATCCAGGTGAATTCAATTCCGGGTTCAACAAACAACCAGTTCTTAAAAAAACTTCCCCGAAGGTTTACCGGTACAGTCAGATAGTTTTGCTTGTATATATAGCCGTCAAGGGTTGGGTATCCGACAGGATAACTTACGTTTTTATCAAATTCATCGTAGGTGATAAATCGGTAATTTATTCCTGTATTTGCAGAGAAATATTTCCAAATATTTGCCGAGAAAAATACCCCGGCACCTCCACCAAATTCTTTTTCCATTTGAGCGCCATAGAAAGAAATGTTTTCGGGAGCTGAATGGAAACCCTCCACCGCAATACCCACGGAGAATTTTTCCTGAGCCTTTAAGCTCATAATGGTCAACGCTAATAAAATTGTTGCAATAGTTTTCATGTTTTTGTTTTTGGATTAATGAATTGTGATTACCATTTATACCGGTACGAAACTGAAGGAATGATTGGAAATATGCTGAGCTGTTTGGCTACACCATCTTCCTTGTAGGTCATCCAGGGGTTTAAATGATTGTACGCATTGTACACCGAGAAAGCCCATTCGTGCCCTTTCCCGGTACTGTCATAATTTTTTATCGAGTAACTCAGGTCAAGATGGTGAAAAGCTGGCATCTTGAAATTGTTCGGGTTCTCGTAAGTTTGCCGTTCCCGGAACTTGTCCACATAGTCTGGAGCAGCATAATATTCGAAGCCAGGGAGCATCACTCCCTCAGTTTCAGTGTCGTTTATGGTTACATGATTTCCTGATTGAAAGACAAAAGCGAGGCTGATTTTACGCTCGCCCGTGTATTTGCTTTTGAGTTTATAATCGATCAGTGCTGAAAAATCATGCCTCCGGTCGTATTTGAACGGAAACCAACGACCCTGATTGATATTGTCGAAACGTTGGTTCGACCACGACAAAGTATAAGCCAGCATCCAGTTTAACCGGGCGTTTTCTTTGCAGAACATAAATTCGCTGCCATAAGCTTCGCCTTCGCCAACCGAAACATTGGTTTCCCAATTTCGATCCCTGCCGTTCAGAAAGGCCGATCCTTCATTAAAACGGGTCACGTTCTTCAGAATTTTGTAGTACCCTTCAATGCCAAAGATATAGTTTGTTTTATAGCGCTTTTCGATGCCCAGCGAAACCTGATCAGCCCTTTGCGGGGCAATGTTTTTGGTTGATGCCACCCACAAATCGGTAGGAAGCCCCAATGAAGAATTGGTCAGTAAATGAAGGTTCTGACTGTTTCGCATATAGCTGGCACTAACCGATAAATCCGGTTTTATCGTCCAGTTTATGGCAATCCGGGGTTCGAGAGAAAAATACGTTTTGCCCTCAATGCTATAAGTTGCCTCCCTGAGCCCGAAATTGGCATTCAGACGCCCCCATTCAACCGCATCTTCCACGTAAGCTTCGCTTACAAAGGCCTGTTTGCGGGTTGCCTGGCTGAAACTGGTTTCACTGGCATCGTTTCGAAGTTGGATAATATCCGGGCTGAACGACATTTGCGACAATTTGCCGCCAAAACGGACAACATTTCCGGGGGCAAGGTAATAGTCGAAGTCGGTCTTAAAACTCCACTCGTTAAGTTTCGATGATGTTTTGAATAAATTAACCGATTCTCCTTCCTTCGCAAGTGTTTGTTGTGTATTGTTAAAGCTGCTGAAATACACCGAGGTATTGGCAAACAACTTTGAACTCAGGGTGCTGTTCCAGCGAAGAACTGTTGTTGTGTTTCCCCACTCATAGTGGTAACTTTGTTTTAAATTGCGGTCGCTTCCCTTATAGAAATTCCGGTCAAGCCCATTGTAAACACTCAGGAAAATATGGTTTTTCGGATTAAGTATCCAGTTGGCTTTGGCATTCAGGTCGTAGAAATAGTAGCCACCGATATAGGGCTGATTTTGCATTTTCTGGCCCAACATCAACGGGAAATCAATGAATGTTCTCCGGAAAGAAATAATGTATGATGCCGTATCTTTTTTGATAGGACCTTCGAGCGTAAAACTGCCTGCCACAGGGCTAATCGAAAAAGTGCCCTCATGCTTTTTCAGGTTTCCTTCCTTCATGGTTACATCCAAAACCGAAGACAGATGCCCTCCGTAACGCGCCGGGATTCCTCCTTTATAGATTTCGGCATTCTTGATGGCTTCGCCGTTAAAGACCGAAAAGAAACCCATCAAATGATAAACATTGTAAACCGGGACTCCATCGAGCAAAATCAGGTTTTGATCGCTGCTTCCACCGCGGACATTAAACCCGGCAGTATTTTCAGCTCCACCTTTAATGCCGGGCAGATATTGTATGGCTTTGAGCAGGTCGCGTTCGCCCAGAATAACCGGGATATCATTCATCTTCGCCATGTCGAGCTTCATCATGCTTAGGGAGGAGAACTCAGGGTGTGAGTTTCGGGTTGGAGCGTTTTTTACGGTAATTTCTTTCAAAACCAGACCGGATTTTAATGTGAAGTTCAACACAGTGTCGTTACGCAGATTGATTTTGACGGATGAGCTTTGATACCCCACAAAACTTGCCATAACCGTATTTGATCCTTTGGGAAGTTTAATACTGAAAAACCCATACGAGTTCGCAGAAACTCCCGACTTTCCTTCGGAGGAATAGAGCGATGCGCCAATCAATCGTTCACCTGAATTCGAATCTGAAATGATACCACTTACTGTGACATGCCCCTGCGCAAACACAAGAGTTGGGACTACTACAAGCAAGATTAGAAGTATTCTCATAATCTAATCTTGGTAATGGCAGCCGAACCAAATATTCCCAGGCCGTTTTCGATGTTGGAGTAAATCTGTACCGGTTCGTTAAAAAGTAAACTGCCATCATCGTTCATCATTTGCTTAATGCTCGATTTCAGATACTTGTCGTAATGCTCATCGGTATCCATAAAAAAGTTGATTTCATTTTGGTAAGATGTACCATAAAAAGTCAATGATTTTCCATCCATTTCGGTATCATTAATTCTTAAATAATAATCATAATGAAAACCCAATTCATCTGTTGCATCAGTTACCCTGTTAAAATCATCAACAATTGGAGAATCAACATCATAAAATCCACCAACAAATCTCCAAATTTTTGTCGGACTTTGTCTAAGCCTGTAATGCCAGTAATTGTTTCTCCCAATTTTATCCGATATATTCTTTGTTATTGAATAAGATGTGAATGAATTGTAGCCTGGCTCGTGAACAACAGGATTGGTTAATAGATAACTTACCTCAGGCTTTGATGGAACAATAGTTGAGGCATTTAATTCAGAATATCCCTCAGCCCTAATACGAATGTCGTAACGACCGCCTGATGTTGGTTTTTGGTTCAAACTATAAATACCGTCTCCAGAGTTTTTCATTATACCAATCAATTGTCCATCTTTCTTTAGTTCAATAATGGCATTATTGATTTGAGTGAAATTTTTATTTACACTTATCGACCGACTTAGATTTAGGCTTCCATTTATTAGCGAGTCCGGATTTAAGATACAGTTAAAGCAAAGTTTTTCGTTTACTAGAATATCAGTTTTAATATCTTTTTCGCAGGAAACGAGTACCAAGAACAAACTGAATAGGATGATGAGATATTTTATTTGATAATTCATTTTTTTTTGATTTAAACCCCGGGTAGTGCGAATCTTTGTCCCCGAGGTTTTTAAGGTTTATTTTAATTTTCTATATATTTTATGGGAAATTAGTATGTTCTTTCCATCGTATGAAAGTAGGAACTCCGTTAAATCCACGGCTGGAAACATCTCCCTGCATACTAAACATTGGTCGTAAATAATTTAAATTCAACCAGGTATATGTCATACTTTCTTGATAAAAATAAAGAGGCCAAATATAGTCTGGACTAGTTGCTGGTGATGTACCATCATTGGAGAATATAACATTTACTGTTGGAAGAATATCAACTTTTATTACTGGATTTTTAAATTCATACACAGTACTATAATTATTCCATCCGAACAATCCTTTTTTTAAGCCATATTGTCTCAAATAGAAATTGCAGCTTTTTGTTGTATATACTGGCCCTCCAGGTACTGGTTGATTCCAACTTACCATTTTGGCAACTTTTAACTCATTTAAAAGCTTTCGATCTCCACTAGTGTTTATCCACCATCTATTGTTGTTGCCAGATGGGTCAAATCCAGGAAAATCAGAAATCAAATCGGTTGCATTATTGATACCTCCACTTTTTAAGCTTGTAGATACAATTACACTTTTATCATCTGAATAGGCACTCAGGTTTTGTAATTTTTTAAAATCGCCATCCAACACAATAATTTGATAATCTTTAGTATACTGGCAAATACTCAAGCCTACCTTAAATAACCCTTTTGTATTCATAATTGCCCGATAATAGGAGCATATGTAAGGATAATCAATTGAACAATCCGTTTCATCCATCTCATTAAACTTAAGTTGGTTTTTGTATTTAGCCTTGAATTTCAGAAAATCATCTTTCGAAGCTAGTTTTTCGTACTCAGCAAACAGGTTGTCAAATTCAAAACGGGCACTCTTAAGTCCAATCTGTTGTTCCCAAACATCTTTTTCCTGTCGGCTCATTTTACTTAGAACATTAACTACACTATCGACAGCATTCATGTTTTTAAATGCCAGATAACCATTTTCAAGATAGACATCGGCTTTAACCGTTTTTGCGATTCCGTCATCCAATGGTTTCTTTAGCTCGTCTTTTGTACAAGCATTAAAAACTGTTAAAACCATAGCAATTGCTGCCAAACACATTAATTTTTTCATAGTTTTGCAATGTTTGTGGGAAGGGTAGTTGTAGCTACTCTTCCCGGTTATACAAATAATTGTAACTAACCCGGTTTCTTTTTAAAGGGCCGGGTTTTTCCCTTTTTTATCTTCATCTATTTATACCAAAAGAAAAAACTCAATTCACTGTTTATTCCAGCCGCATTGAAGCTTAATTTCGGTGGAGGTGGATAAACATATTTTTATGAATTGATTCGCTAAAGGTACTAAAGGCAAACTCTAAAATTATATTAAATTAAATATTTAACTCAATTTAGAATCAATCTAAATTATGATATGCAAAAAAAAAAACGATTAGTTCACTGTTTATCAGCGACATAGAAATAACTCGAAAATTAACAGATTTTGATGGGCAATTGCTTGCCTGGCAAAGGTGTTGCTTGCCGAAGGCAGAAGGTCAGGATTAGAATGCAAAAAGGTGCACCGAATAAGCGATACACCTTTTTGCAGATCGGTTCAGGGCCGTTTCTACCACTTATAAACAATCGAATTGATATTCATCCCTGCTCCCACCGAAGCCAAAATGATGTGATCTCCGGAGTTGATCGACTGGCCATCCATCCGGCCTTTCAGGATGGTATCGAGTAAAGTAGGTACGGTTGCTGTAGATGAATTGCCCAGTTTATCAATACTCATGGGCATAATTCCTTCCGGAATATTCTTTTCATTATACAATTTGAATACATTTTTCAGGATGGCTTCGTCCATCTTTTCGTTGGCCTGATGAAGCAATACCTTTTTAACATCGTTCAGGAGCAAATCCGCTTTGTCGAGACTATCTTTTACGACTCCCGGAACATAAGTCAGGGCATATACATACAATTTGTGCCCCGCCATTTTTATAAACTGGTCGTTTCCTTCAAAGTCAGGATTAAAAGATTTTCCGTTGGTCAGCAAATTCCAGAAATTAACCGAATCAGAACGGCTCGAATGAGAAAGGATTCCGGTTGGTTCGTCACTTTCTATAGCTTCAACTATGGTGGCACCTGCCCCATCAGCATAGATCATGGTGTCTCGATCGTGCAGATCGGAAATTCTGGATAACACATCGGTTCCAACAACCACTCCTCTTTTAGATATTCCGCTCCGGATATAGGCATCGGCAGTGATCATTCCCTGAGTCCAGCCTGGACATCCTGAAATGAGGTCGTGGCAAAAACATGCAGGATTCGCAATTCCAAGTTTTGCTTTTACCCGGTTAGCCAAACTTGGAAGGATATCTACCCGTGTGGATACCGGATCAACATCACCGAAATTGTGGGCAACGATAATAAAATCAAGTGTTTCAGGATCGATACCGGATGATTGGCAGGCATCCCTGACAGCCAGGGTTGCCATATCCGAATTATTCATATCGTCGGTAATATACCGCCGCTCACTGATGTTGGTTATTTCCTGGAATTTTTGAATAATCTCATCATTGCTTTTTTCAAGCGGCTTTTTCGTATGGGCATCAAAAAAAGTATAATCCCTGAAATAATCATTCCCGATTACACGTGTGGGAATATAGCTCCCGGTTCCAACGATTTTAGTATATACCCGTTTAGTCATAATCCGGTTTTTAATGGCCATGGGGGCCTTGATAATTATATTGTTTTAATTCAAATTCCGCTCCATCGAATACACCATAGGAAAAATAATGTATCCAGTCGCCCAGGTTGATGTAACGGCTATTTTCTCCAATAGGGCAGTTTTCCAAAACGTGCCGGTGTCCAAATACGAAATAATCAAACTGCTCAGCACGTAAGACCGACTCTGCAAAAATATACATTCCTTCGTTGTTTGTTCCCTTAAATTCTTCTCCTTTTATCCCTTTTGTGACCCGTGAATGTTTGGACCAATTCATCCCAAGCTTCACTCCAAAATTCGGATGAACCCGGGCAAACAACCATTGAAGCGTTTTGCTGGTAAACATCTTTTTAAGAAGCAGGTACCCTTTATCACTCAGGTCGAGACCATCGCCATGAGCGAGAAAGAATTTTTTGCCATACAGTTCAGTTTTAAATTCATCACGGTGAAGTATCATTCCTAATTCATTAGGCAGATAATCGAATACCCAAACATCATGATTTCCTGTAAAAAAGTGAACCTCAACTCCGGAATCGGCGATTTCGGCGATTTTACCCAGTGTGCGCGTGAATCCCCGCGGAACAACAGTCTTGTATTCGAACCAAAAGTCGAAGATATCGCCCATCAGGAAAAGATGCGATGCATCCCGCTTAATTTCATCCAGCCAGTTTACAAAAGCAAGCTCCCGTTCCTTGTTATTCTTTAATGCCGGAGCGCCCAGATGAATATCGGAAATGAAGTAAATTTTTTTATCTTGATTTTTCAATTCATGAAATGATTGGTTCGAAAAAATTAGATCGTAAATATAGCCGTAATATTGATAGAGCCAAAGTTCAGGCAGGCTCCTGAACGCTCAATTCATAATTGATTAAGAAAATCTTTATCTGGTAAGTTTTCCAATTACCTGATCAAGCGCAGGGCCTATAACATCCCTGGCAACAATCCGTCTTTCACTATCCAGAATAAAATTGGATGGAATGACTTTTACATTATATGAATTCACTGCATTAATGCTTCCTTTCATATCACCAACATTAATCCAGCTCAAGCCATCCTGCTGTATAGCTGCCAGCCAGGCATTCCGGTCATCATCGAGACTCACCTGGTAAATTTCCAGGCCTTTTGATTTATACTTTTTATAAAGTTCTGCAAGTGCCTGATTCTGATAACGCGAATCGGTGTTGAGCGCTGACCAAAACTGAATGAGGACAACTTTTGAATCAATAGATGACAGAGAAACATCCCGGCCATTGGCATTTGGGAGCGTGATATTGGGAAAATTCTGGCCATTTTTCGAAATGAATTCCTGTAACCTACTGTTCTTTACATCAACCATCAATCGTTGGGTATTGGCATAAAGAGCTTTTACATGTTCTGATTTGGGGAACATAGTATTCAGGGCCGAAGCAGCAACTTTAAGTGATTGCAGATCCTGAATAACATAGTTTGAATCATCAAATTTCTGATACAAGGCCAATACGGATGACAAAGAGAACGGATGTTTCTGAACAAATTCGGTTGAGTATCTGATCTGATTTTGTTTGATGTCAGTCAGTTCCTGATCCCACTTGATTTTTTGAATGTTGTAATCCCTGTAATTCCTGAAAGCAATAATCCGGCTTTGAATGGAATCAAGCTGATGTTTGGTTTTTGCAAGCCTGTTGTTCAATTCCTGAACCAGTTTCGAACCAGGTGAACCTTCCACAACATAATCCCTTGAAAAATTTGCGGCATCGCCATAAACATTGATTTTTTCAGTCGTATCAACCAGCAAGGTTACGAAGTTCTTCTCATTCAGACGAAGCAGGTAAAAATTAGGATAACCAATCTTCCCTTTAAACCGGAACGACCCATCCCGTTCCAATTGCGCCGAATCAACAGGCAGGCTCGAAGCAACCTTCAATTCATCCAGATATAAATACTTGCCTTCAGAATTGGTGATCTTTCCACTGATAACGAAACCATTAGGCTTTTTACATGAGTAAAGAAATGCTGTAAGAATGATGAATACCAAGAATATTTTTTTCACGATTATACTTTTTTGAGTCAAAACAGGGTATAAAAATAATAATTTCGCTTTCATAAAATGACAGGTTTGTCAAGTTTTGAAATTTACCTTTGCTTAGTTGTTGTTTTAATTGATGCAGACACCGCTAAATAATTAATTTTGACCCCGAATTCAAATACTTATCGAAGTGAAGATACACAGAGACCTGAATAGTTTTCATGCCCATAATCCGGTATTAACCGTTGGAACCTTCGATGGTGTCCATTTGGGTCATCGAAAAATTATTGACCGAATGAACGAATTGGCCGCGAAAATCGGTGGCGAATCAGTCATTTTCACCTTCGATCCTCATCCTCGAAAGGTCATTGCGCCCGAAGAAACGAATCTCAGGTTGCTCACTACACAGAACGAAAAAATTGAATTGTTTGAACAATCGGGTATCAATCATCTGATCATTTATCCTTTTACTCCTGAATTTGCGCAATTATCATATGGTGAGTTTGTTGAACAAATTTTAATAGGACAAATCCATACCAAATATCTGGTCGTTGGGTACGACCATAAATTTGGGAAAAACCGGCAAGGTGATTTCGAATTCCTGAAAAATAGTGCCGATCGGCTGGGCTTTCAAATTGAAAAACTGGATGTTTTATTGATGAACGAATCCAATGTCAGTTCAACCAAAATCCGTGAAGCCATTCAGCATGGAAACTTTGAGGTAGCCAACGCATTTCTTGGTTATCCTTTTACCCTTCATGGCACAGTGGTGGAAGGACAAAAACTTGGCCGGAAAATTCAATTTCCAACTGCAAATATCGATACATCCGATCCGGATAAGATTGTTCCGGGCTATGGGGTTTATGCCGTAAAATTAAAGGTCAGGGATCAAATCTACCTTGGGATGTTGAACATAGGCAGCAGGCCGACTGTTAATAATAATGCCGATCACCGAAGTATTGAAGTGAATATCTTCGATTTCAACTCAGATATTTACGGTGAATTCGTCGAGTTGATTTTCTATCGAAAGCTTCGGGAAGAACAAAAATTTTCATCGATTGACGAATTGAAAAATCAGCTTGCCAAAGATAAAATTGCGACCCTGGACTTTTTCAACACGATTGAAAACATTTCAGGTAAATAAATTATTTAATTAAACAGTTTTGTGATCAATATTAGCAAATTACAACTGGTGATTTACTTATCTTTGACCGTAATTAAAAATAATGAAATGACTACAAAAACATTGGTTCAATTGGCTTATAAAGTAGCCGATCTGTCGCTTTCAGAATTCGGGCGGAAAGAAATCGAAATTGCAGAAAAGGAAATGCCCGGTTTGATGGCAATCCGAAAAAAATACTCAGCAGCAAAACCGCTGAAAAATGCCCGCATCATGGGTTCGCTCCACATGACTATTCAAACGGCCGTATTGATTGAAACTCTTGCCGAACTGGGCGCCGAAGTGCGTTGGGCAAGCTGTAATATTTTCAGTACGCAGGATCACGCTGCTGCTGCCATTGCTGCTGCCGGAATTCCTGTTTTTGCCTGGAAGGGCGAATCCCTGGCCGAATACTGGTGGTGTACCGAACGTGCACTCGATTTCGGCAACGGACTCGGACCAACTTTGATTGTTGATGATGGAGGCGATGCAACCATGATGGTTCACATTGGTTATGAGGCTGAAAAAAATCCTTCTATTCTGGATCAGCCTGTTGAAGCTGAAGACGAGCGGGAACTATACAATGCACTGAAAGAAGTACTGGCTTTCGATCCACAACGCTGGACCCGCCAGGTACCTTTGATTAAAGGCGTTTCAGAAGAAACTACCACCGGAGTACATCGCTTGTATCAGATGATGAACGAAGGAAAATTGCTTTTCCCTGCTTTCAATGTAAACGATTCGGTGACCAAATCAAAATTCGACAACCTTTATGGCTGTCGTGAATCATTGGCCGATGGCATCAAACGTGCCACCGATGTGATGATTGCCGGAAAAGTTGTGGTCGTTGCTGGATATGGAGATGTGGGTAAAGGTTGTTCCCATTCGATGCGCAGCTACGGAGCACGCGTCATTGTGACTGAGATCGATCCGATTTGTGCCCTTCAGGCTGCAATGGAAGGGTTCGAAGTTAAAACCATGGAAGACGCTGTTCCGGAAGGAAATATCTTTGTGACCACCACCGGAAACAAAGACATTATTACTGCAGAACATTTAGCTGGAATGAAAGATCAGGCTATCGTATGCAACATCGGGCATTTCGACAATGAAATTCAGGTTGTGCGCCTCGAAAACTGGCCGGGAATTCGCAAAACCAATATCAAACCACAGGTTGATAAATATACTTATGCTGATGGCCATTCTATTTTTCTGCTTGCTGAAGGACGGTTGGTGAATCTGGGTTGTGCAACGGGTCATCCATCGTTTGTGATGTCGAACTCGTTTACCAATCAGACCCTGGCACAAATCGAACTTTGGGAAAAAGAATACGCGGTCAATGTATATCGTTTACCAAAATACCTCGATGAAGAAGTTGCCCGTTTGCATCTGGAACAATTGGGTGTTAAACTAACTGTTCTGACACCTGATCAGGCAAGTTATCTTGGCATTTCGGCTGAAGGTCCATACAAACCTGAACATTACCGGTACTAAAAGCCTCTCCCCAACCCTCTCCAAAGGAGAGGGAGCTATAAAAGCATTGAAATATTTCAACGGAAAAAGGAACTGAATCAGTTCCTTTTTCCGTTTCAGAAACAAATGTTATTTTCGTTTATTAAAAATTGAATAAATGAGTTTCAATCAGTTTTCTCAGTCATTGGAAGAAATGCACATCATGGAGCAATTCAGGAACAGGTATGACGAATTTCCAAAAGGGAAACTGATCAAATCAGAGTCGCCTGATTTTATTATCCGGAATACATCCAGAATTTCCATTGGAATTGAACTCACGAAGCTTCACGGACCCAGGGTTCTCAAATTGAAAACGCATTATCCCAGACAAATCAGCGGATATGAGCCTCCAGAACTGAACCGTGAGAACATTGAATTCACCATTCTTGCCAAAAACGAAAAGCTGCCGATTTATCAGAAGAAAAAGCTGAGCCAGCTTTGGCTGCTAATAACAACTGATCTGGATGAAAGCCCGGTATCTTTCAACTTGTCGAACAAACTTGAAAGCTGGAATTTCAGTTCTGAATTTCAGAAAGTATTCTTATTCGAACTGAAAACGCGGAAAGTTTATGAGTTAAAAGTTTGGGTTTAGTTTTTTACCAAAATGCTTCCGTTGGCATATTGCGCCTGGTACTGCTTTAAAGGTTCTACTGCTGGCCCTTTTACGGGGCTGCCACCTCCGCCGATCAAAATGAACTGAGACTTGCACTTTGGACAGACAGCCACTCCGCTTCCATCGACAGTGACCCGGATTGTTGGGTTAACTTCGTAGGTACAGGCAGCATCAAAAGCAAGCAAGGGCGTTGAACTGCCTTCAAAATCTTTAAAAACTATTAGGCCTCCAAAGCCAATTCCGGAGAAAGATACTGCTCCTCCCGGGATATTTAACTCGATGTAACTGGCCGGATTAAATGAAAAATTGACATAAACATAGGGGATCACCGATGTGTAATCTTTCTTGCAACCATTGATACCAATGGAAACAAAAAAGCAAATCAAAATTGCTTTGAAAAGATGTCGGGATAATCGAACCATTTTTAGTACCTTTAATTTCTGAAAGAACAAAGAAAAGCACATTTTTTTTATTCGGCATTAAAAATAGTTAAAGATGGATGATTATATTTTTCTGATTATCGCAATTGCCCTATCCATTTTCGGGGCAATCAATCAGAACAAGAAGAAAAAGTCGATGGATGATCCTGCTCAACAAGGCGCCAGACCAAGAAATTTTTTCCTGGATCAGTTGCTGGGAGAAGATTTTCTGGCCGAACCCAAAGTGGAGATTCAGCCAAAAGTATTGGTTAAACCCGTTTTGAAAAAAGAACCGTTGGTTATGCCAGTTCCAGCAGTGAAATCAGGACTTTATCATACCAGTTTCGTTAGTACACTTCCTGAACGGGCGAAAAAACCGCTCCAGCCAAGCACACGGAAATCGTTGGTTGAAGCAGTGAAACCTGATCCTGAAGAAGAAGATGCGCCTGGCTACTTGGAAGATTTCTCGTTGCGTAAAGCATTTGTATATTCCGAAATCATGCAGCGAAAATATTGACTGGTTGTATTATAAAACATTAGATTCGAAAAGAATAAAAAATTTGTATAAGTTTGTGTCACGAAAGAGTTCCGCTATGGGCGGAATTCTTTTTTGTTTTTAATATCGTTTTAAAAAAAAGGAGAAACCCATGGGAACGGTTACTTATATTACGGAAGAAGGTCTTCGGAAAATGAAAGATGAGTTGGAACGAATGACCAAGATCGAACGCCCGGCTATTTCGAAGTCGATAGGCGAAGCCATTGAAAAAGGAGATATTTCGGAAAATGCCGAATATGATGCTGCCAAAGATGCACAAGGAATGCTGGAAGCTAAAATTGCAGTTTTGAGTTCAAAAATCGCTTCCGCACGGATTATCGATGAATCAAAGATCGACATTTCGTCTGTTCAGATGTTGAATAAGGTTACCATTCGCAACAAGACCAATAATGCAACCATGCAATACATCATCGTCTCAGAACCTGAAGCCGATCTGAAACTGGGAAAAATCTCGATTCAAACCCCGATTGCCAAAGGCCTGATGGGGAAAAAGCTTGGCGATGTGGTTGAAATTCAGGTACCTTCCGGAAAAATGCAATTTGAGATTATTGACATTGCAATGTAATTCGGACTGAAAATGGCAAGTCTTTTTACCAAAATTGTAAACGGAGAAATCCCGGCATGGAAAGTGGCCGAAGATGAAAATTTCCTGGCCTTTCTGGATATTTTTCCAGTGGCCAAAGGCCATACCTTGGTCATTCCAAAAAAAGAAGTCGATTACCTGTTTGATCTGGACGATGAAACCTATACCGGACTGCAGTTGTTTGCCAAAAAAGTTGCTCTTGGAATTCAGAAAGCCATTCCTTGTCAGAAAGTCGGAGTAATGGTTTTAGGACTGGAAGTACCTCATGCACACATTCATCTGGTACCGATGCAAACCGAAGCCGATCTTCTTCACTTTTCCAAAAAATTATCTTTCACTAAAGAAGAAATGGCCGAAATAGCGGCTGCAATTGCCCGGGAATACAAGAAATAAAGGTCAATAGGCGGTCATTTATTGTCAATTGTTGTCATTCAGTTGAAATGACGCGCAGCAAATGACAATCGAATGACACGAAGTCAATGACAACCAATCACAAAGTACCCATTACTTTTTCACCCTATCCGGATTCTTTTTCACAAAATCACCCCAGCTTTTTACTCCGGATTTACCCACCGGATTTTTCATTTGGAGGTAATGACAAACAGCCACTGCAATGGCATCGGTCGCATCCAGTTCTTTTGGGAGTTCATTCATGCTAAACATGTTTTTCAGGAAAAAAGCAACCTGTTCTTTGGCGGCACGGCCCATTCCGGTAATCGATTGTTTTACTTTGAGCGGAGCGTATTCGAAAACCGGTATGTTTTTGCTGAGAGCCAATCCCAGCACTACGCCCTGCGCCCGTCCCAGTTTCAGCATGGCCTGAATATCCTTGCCATAAAACTGTGATTCGATGGCCAGTTCATCCGGATTCAACTCATTCAATAGAGCATTTGAGCGATCGAAAATATGCCTCAGTTTTTGGTAATGGTCGGTAAATCCGGCAGTCTTAATCACTCCAACCTGGAGAATACGCGGCTTGTTGTCTATCACCTCGATCAGTCCGTAGCCCATTACATTGGTTCCCGGGTCGATGCCCAATATTTTAACCGGTTTCTTATCTATAGTTTGTATCATGCATTTTACTTTTGCTGTTGAATCCAGATTCCTGAAATGATAAACGTCAGGCCAATAAAGGTAGTGATAGATATGGTTTCACCGAGAATAAAATGGATGAATATCAGCGACAGAAAAGGGGACAGAAAAATCAGATTTCCGGTTTTTGCATTGTTCTCGCTCAGCTTCATAGCTTGCATCCACAAAATATAAGTAATTCCAAGTTCGAACAAACCGATGTAAACGGCAGCCGGCAAGCCTTTCAAATCAGGAAAATGAAAATCGGTGAAAAAGAAGGCCGCGATTAGCAGGTAAATGAAGCCAAAGGCAAAATTCCAGAAAAGCTTGAAGATTTCATCGCGCTTGTCCAAAACACTCAATATCCAGAATAGTGCCCAGATCACGCTGCTGCCTACCGCCAGCATTGCCCCGGTGAAATTCATATTTGCCATTCCGGAAAAACTTCCCTGTGATGAGATGAAAATTACTCCTACAAAGCTGATCAGAATTGCTGCATAATTCCGGAGTGTGATTTTATGTTTTAGCAAAGGAACCGAAAGCAGAGCGAGTGTTATTGGCCAGACCATGTTCAATGGCTGGGCAACCTGTGCAGGCAAAAGGCTGTATGCCTTAAAAAGTATGAGGTAATATCCAAACGGATTTAAAGCCCCGAGCAGTGCCGATTTTCCCAACCCTGACAAGGTAACTGTAAATAATTCAGTGATTTTCCCCTGAAAAAGAATGACAAGAAAAAAAGTGAGCAACGAAACTACCGAGGCACACAGGATCAGATAAAGCGGAGAAAGAATCTGCAGCCCAAGTTTAAAAGCAGTGGCAACCGTCGACCAAAAAAAGACAGACAGGAGTGCAAAAATATAGACTTTTGGAATTCTATTCATTTTAAAATCAATTGCTACGAATCCGTCAGCTAAAGCCAGACGGCAAAGAATATTATCGAAACTGTTGATCCAGGTAGATATCCTTTGCCGTCACATTGATGTGACGGACATGAAACATTTTATTATTCAGGGCTTCAGCCCTATGATATTAATGATCTTTCCCCGCAGGAATTTGAGTTTTATTTTCAGCATCCTGTAATTTCCGATATTCCGTTCTGGAATCCACTACATAAACACTTCCGGGGTAATCGGTCAGCATTTTCTTATAGAACTTCATAGCATCCTCTTTGCGGTTGAGCTTGTACTGACAAATCGTGGCCAGCTGAAAAAGCGCATTATCGGCCAGAAGTTCCCAACTGTGATCTTTAACGATGGATTCGAGCAGCACGGCTGCTTCCGCATACTTACCCTGTTTCTGGAAAATACCGGCCTTCCGGAAATCCACATCGTCAATCAGCGAATTATCGGGATATAAATTCTGGACTGAATCAAGTGCAGCGAGCGCTTCCGGAAAGTTATTCCGGAACAGTTGCAGATCAGCATGTGCAAAAATCTTCAGCGGAGCTGCAAGACTGTCCGATTCCAGGTTTTCGCTGATAAATAGCGAAAGGTCCATCGCATCATTGGCAATCAGTTTTGAAGTGCTGGCGCGCAAAACATCCAGCTGAGCTTTGGCCCAACTGAAATTTCCCATATAATATCCCAGTTTCGCCCGTTTGATCTTAACATCATCACCCAACAGTGAACTTTTGTTGCTTTCGATGACCTGAGAATAACTGATCACAGCTTCCCAAAGATCGCCTGAATACACATACAAATCGGCCAGGTCAGCCTTCATGGCCGATATTTGCTGCATGTTGATTCCTGCCATTGCCAGGCCAC
>JBAWZG010000085.1:0-16871 GCA_037143155.1 Bacteroidia bacterium | reverse complement strand
ATTTGCGCACATTGTGGAAATTTAGAATATGAAAAAACTTAATCAACGCTTTTTTCTCTTTCCCCCTTCGGGGGAGTCGGAGGGGGCTTTAAATTATAATGATGAACGAAAAATTAGACAGTCAACTTCTTGAATCACTTCAGGAAAACGGCTTTACCGAATCGACAGAACTGGAGCAAATTTGCATCCCTAAAATTAAAAGTGGGCACGACTTGTTATGCCTTGCCCCAAAGGATAGCGGCAAAACCACAACCATTGTGGTAAGTGTGCTTCAACGCCTGAAATCTTCACTGAATGATGTTCCCCGGGCTGTAATCGTTGTTTTGGATAAGGATCATGCAACTGCAATGAAAGATGAATTTACCCGGCTGGGTGAATACACCGATTTGCGTGTTCATCTGGCATGCGACGATGGAAAGATCGATGTTCAGAAAGATCAGATTTACATGGGATCGGATGTGGTTATCGGTACCGCCAAACGCCTGAATAAAATATATTCCTTGTACGCGCTGAACCTGAGCGGTGTCAAAATATTTGCCATCGATGATGCCGATAGTGTCGTTAAAATCATGAATTACCTACAAATCGACCGGCTTTCGGAAAGTATGCCCAAGGCTCAGCGAGTAGTTTTTGCAAGCCAAATGACTGAATGGCTTGATCGGTTTTCTAATGAATTTATGAATGTTCAGGAAGTTGTTGAGATTGAAGAACCTGATGACATAACCGAATCCTTGGATTAATTATTCCCTTTTTCTTTTTTCTGTTATTTATGCGCAATTATACGTTTTTGATTTTTTTTAGCATTGTTTTGTTGATCTACACTTCGGTCAATTATTACCTTTTTGTTCGCGGACTTCAGGCTTTTTCACTGAGCCAGCCCATGCGGCGCTGGTATATCATTGGTTTCTGGACGCTCGTTTCCATGTTCATTGCAGGTAATATTCTCGAGCGAACAGCCACCTCCGCTTTCAGTGAATGGATTTACCGGATCGGCTCATTTTGGCTGGCATTTATGTTGTATCTGACCATTGCAGTTGTGCTCATCGACCTGGTTCGGATTTTCAATTATTTCTTCCACTTTCTACCTGAATTTTCTCAGTCAATGAAACTCTGGTTAGGGCTTTCTGTCTTTGCAATCGTTTCGTTGATTGTTATCGGTGGTCATCTCAATGCATTGTGGATCAATGTAAAAGAAATTCCTTTGACTATCCACAAAAAGGTTACGGGTTCTCCGGAAGTTAAAATCCTGATGGCTTCTGATATTCATTTGGGAGCGTTAATTGGTGAACGCCGTGAAAAACATTTACTCGAAATTATCCGGGAGCAAAAGCCCGATCTGGTTCTGCTTTGCGGCGATTTGGTTGATGGCGAAATTGCTCCGGTTTTGCGGAAGAATCTCGGCAGGCATATTCAGGAAATTCAGACGCCACTTGGCGTTTATGCCATTTTAGGCAACCATGAATACATCGGTGGAATCGATAAAACACTACCTTATCTGACCAGCATCCATATTCGGGTAATGATTGACGAAACAATTACATTATCCAATGGAATTCAATTGGTTGGACGGAATGATCGTGCATCCGGACGAGGTCAGCAGGCACCTAAACCGCTCGTGGAACTGCTTTCCGGAACCGATCCGGCCAAACCTATCATCGTTATGAACCATCAGCCATTTAATTTACAGGAAGCTGCTGATGCTAAAGTTGATCTGCATCTTTCGGGACATACCCATAACGGGCAACTCTGGCCGTTTAACTATTTGACCGAAGCCATTTTTGAACTGAGCTGGGGATTCCTGAAAAAGGGAGATACCAATTTCTATGTTTCTTCCGGTTTTGGAACCTGGGGGCCAACAGTCCGCATCGGAAACCGGCCAGAGGTAGTAGTTTTTAAACTGAAATTTGAAAACTAATGGATATGTAAATTCAAACGATTACTTTAGTGTCCTGGTTGTAAAACTTTATTAATTGGTAAATCAAAACACATGACAAGGTCGCTTTCAAATAAAATAAGATTGTTGAACCCAATTTTTCAACGGCATAAAGTTGAAAAAGCTTATTTATTTGGTTCTGCGACTACCCCGGATTTTTCGGCTCAAAGTGATATTGATCTGCTTATTACCTTCCAGAAAGATATTGAACCCCTTGAAAAGGGAGAATTGTGGTGGTCTCTTTACGATGCTTTGAGGTTACATTTTAATCGGGAGATTGATCTGGTTACGGAAAGCTCTTTGAAAAATCCTTATTTCATTGAGGAAGTAAACAACACGAAACAGTTGATTTATGGATAATAAAGAGAAAAAATATTTGTTTGATATTCAGGTCTGTATTGTAAATATTGAAACCTATATCGGCGAACCTAAATTGTTTGATCGTTTTGAAAGTAATCAGATGCTTCAGGATGCTGTTGAGCGTAACCTTGAAATTATAGGCGAAGCAATTAATCAATTGCTAAAAATCAATCCTTCGATCTCCATTTCTAATGCCAGACGGATTGTGGATGCCAGAAACAAAATCATCCATGGTTATGATTCCCTTGAACCAGTCAATATTTGGGCAATTGTTATCAACCACTTACCAACTCTAAAACAAGAAGTTAACGGCCTGTTAAACGGTTAACATAGTAAGCTTCAAAAATAATTCTGTCGAAGTTTCTCTTTTCCTTATTCCTTTTTTCTAAATCCTCCCATCCATTTCCTCCCGTCCATATTCCGGTTCCAAAGGAAATTTAACCGGTTTTCCATCTCTTTGAGAGCGGTAAATCGCGGTAAATAATTCGACAGTTTTTCGGCCTTCTTCGGCTGTTACCAGTGGTTGTCTGTCGTTCAGAATGGCATCTCTGAAATCTTCCAGTTGCTGTCTGAAATAACAAGTCATCGAATCGA
The DNA here is from genome assembly GCA_037143155.1 of Bacteroidia bacterium. Taxonomy (GTDB): domain Bacteria; phylum Bacteroidota; class Bacteroidia; order Bacteroidales; family Prolixibacteraceae; genus Aquipluma. Next base: position 13,984 of record JBAWZG010000085.1, on the reverse strand, counting down.
CGGAATGAAATTCTTCACTGTCGGCTTCATTCCATTCTTCCATCAGATGCTCTTCTCCTGAAATAGTCCATAAATCGAGCTGAGGTGGCCCGGCAATTGTTGTTTTTCCGGGAAGAGACATGGAACCGCCTTCAAGCTGCGTCCCGACAGAAGCTCCATTACTGCCGTGAATGTGGATTTTCCCATAGATTCCGGGCTTCTGCGAATTGCTTACCAGAATATTTCCTAATCCGCCACTTTTAAATTTGACAATAGCAACTGCAGTGTCATCGACCTCAATATAGGGATGATTGATATTATTCCAGTAACCAAAAACTTCATCAATATCACCCATCAGCCATTGCAAAAGGTCAAGCTGGTGGGGAGACTGGTTAACCAAAACACCACCACCTTCTGTTTTCCACGATCCACGCCAGGCATCATTTTCAAAGTAAGATTGGTCGCGCCATCCAAGCATTTGGATCGTTCCGAGCATCGGAGTTCCGATTTTACCTTCATCAATTGCTTTTTTCATTCGCTGAACGGGTTGAAACCATCGTTTTTGGCTGATTACTCCAGCTTTTCTTCCGGTTCGGCGGGCCGTTTCAATAATCCGGTCACAATCCTGAAGCGTTGATGCCAGTGGTTTTTCAATCAAAACATGAGCTCCGGCTTCCATCGCCTGAATCGCCGGATCAGCATGGTGTGGATGTGCGGTACAAATTACAGCCATCTGAATATTTTCAGCCTGAATCATTTCAAGGATGGAAGAATAGGATTTGACACCGTATTCGCCGGAAAATTTTTGTGCTGATTCCGCGGTTCGGCTCCAGACTGCTTTTAGCTTCAGTTCAGGAATTTGCAGAATAGCTTGGACATGCAAATGTGCAATTTTTGAGCATCCAATGATGGCGACGTTAAATTTCATAGTGCTGTCTTATATTGTTTTTGGATCTTAGTTAGTCATTAAGTCATTCATAGTCATTAAAAACTTCAGCTGCGAATTTCTCAATAAATGACGTGAAACAAATGACAATCAATGACCATTATTTTCCCTTCCGAAAGGTAAAAAAATCAACAAAGCATTCAGCACAAAACCTGAAATCAAAACAAAGGATCCAATTTCAGAATGATGAAAAGTCATCATGATTTTTCCGGATAGTGCCAGAATTCCTCCAAAAAGCATGGCAGCAATTCCGAAACGTTTGTTGAACGGCAGATTGAAAAGCGCCGCCACCATTGGAATAATGAATGCTCCGGAATAGAATGAGAGCGCCATCAGCAGGGACGAAACAATGGATGTGACTTTTAATGAAATGAGAATGCTCAATGCTCCGATCAAAACTATAAAAAGCCTGGTCTGGTTGAACGACTTCTGATTATTGATGTCCTTGTGGAACAGTTCGCTTAAAATCATGGAAGCAGTGAGCAGAGTGGTGGCTGCCGTTGAAAGTACCGCCGAAATCAGCGCAGCAACTAAAATTCCGGTAGCCCATTCCGGCAGATAAAGATTGGCCAGATTGACCAGAGCCGAGCTGTTTTCTGCACCCGGATGCATCATGGCGGCATAAATCCCAACATACGAAAGGACAAATCCAAACGGAATCAGGATCATTGCAACCACCAGAACACTTCGGAAAGCTGTCTTTGAATCTTTGGCACAAAATACACGCGAGTAAATATCCGGACCAACCACAAAAGTGCTCGAAAAAGTAATGATCAAAATGAATAAATCGAAGGGCGAAAAATGGCTGTTAAACGGAAAGACACTTGCAAACTTTGGCAATGAAGGCAAATGCTCAGCTGGAATCAGGAATGCGGTGAGAATCACTCCGCCAAGAATGAAGAAAGACTGAAACAGATCTGTTTTCATCACCGAAACCTGCCCGCCGATGTAGGTGTAAACGATGAATATGATTCCGGTTAACAGCACTCCGGAAGAGTAGGTCAGGTTGAAAAAGCTGACCAGAATCTGAGCTCCCGCGATAATCTGTGCAGCCACAATTCCAAGCCAGGCAACAGGTATGATGAGCGATGTGACTTTTCGGGCTGATTCCCCGTAATACTGGCCAATCAGTTCCGGAAGTGTAAATTTTCCCTGTGAATAGACTTTCCGGACGATGGGAAGCAAACCAAATAATCCCAAACTGCCCGCCAGAATATACCATGCCGAAGCCCACGACTGACTTTCGCTCAGACCGATGGTCCCCAGAATGGCTGAACCTCCAAGAATAGTAGCCAGCAAACTTCCTGAAACCTGCCATACTCCGGTTTTTTTTCCGGCCAGAAAATAATCAAAAGGTGTTTTGATTTTCAGGTAGGAATAAATTCCGATCAGCAACAAAACAAGACCGTAAGCAATGAGAATGGCGATTTTCATGAAATCAGATAAAGTCAAAACAAAAGTAAAAAGTCAAGAACATAAAAATGTTTTCAGCGATACTATTTGTGAAAATAAATTCAATCAAGATTTTTGTTTTCTTTAACACTGGTACCTATACTTTTTTTGTGTTCAAGAACATGGGATTAGATTTCATATAATTACCTATTTTTGTTTCCGTTACCGTACACGGAAAAATAAATTTAAATCAAAATCCCAGGAAATACCATGAAATATTTTCAAATTCTTCTCTCGTTTTTCCTATTATATGCGAGTGCTTATGGCCAAAGTAAGGACGAATGGAAATCACTTTTCAACGGGAAAGACCTGACTGGCTGGCATCAGTTGAATGGTCAGGCCAAATTTGGGGTTGAAAATGGAGAAATCGTTGGAACTACCGTTTCAGATACTCCCAATTCATTTCTGGCTACCGATAAAGATTACAGCGATTTTGTACTTGAACTCGATTTGCTGGTCAACAATGACATGAATTCAGGTATTCAATTCCGGAGTATCAGTAAACCTGAAATCATGGATGGCCGTGTACATGGTTATCAATGCGAAGTTGATCCTTCAGCCCGTGCCTGGAGTGCCGGAATTTACGATGAAGCCCGCCGCGGATGGCTGTACACCGGCGAGTTGAATCCTTCCGGAAAATCTGCGTTTAAACCGAATGAATGGAATCATTACCGAATCGAATGCATTGGTAACAGCATCCGCACCTGGTTGAATAATATTCCGGTTGCCTGTTTGATCGATGATATGACGCCAAGCGGTTTGATCGCCCTTCAGGTGCATGCAATCGGCAAGGATGACCAGCCGGGAAAACAAATCCGCTGGAAGAATATCCGCATCAAAACTACCGGACTGAAAGTGACTGAAACTCCTTATGTATTTGTGGTGAATTTAGTACCGAATACCTTGTGTGAAGCCGAAAAGCAGCAAGGCTGGCATTTGCTTTTTGACGGAAAAACCACCAGTGGATGGAAAGCTGTTGGTAAAGATCAATTTCCGGAGCAGGGCTGGACTGTTGAAGATGGTGTATTGAAGTCAATTGCAAGTACTGAATCAGCACGTTTAAAAGGTTCTGATATCATTTCGGATGAAAAATTTGCCGCATTTGAGTTTCAGTTTGAATTTAATTTTACAGAAGGCGCCAACAGTGGTGTAAAATATTTTACAGGAAATGGCGGTTCGTCTATTGGGCTGGAATATCAGGTGCTCGATGATAAGAACCATCCGGATGCCAAAATGGGAATTGCGGGAAACCGGACACTGGCATCACTTTACGATCTGATTCCTGCCAACAAACAGGAGCGCTTTGTCAAACCTTTCGGCGAATGGAATATCGGCCGTATTGTGGTTTATCCGGACAATCGGGTGGAACATTGGCTGAATGGCATAAAGGTTCTGGAATATGTTCGCGGTTCAGAAAGTTTTAAAGCACTGGTTTCCAAAAGCAAATTTGCGGGTTTTGAAAATTTTGGAATGGTGAAGGAAGCACCGATTTTGTTGCAATACCATTCAGATCAGGTCAAATTCAGGAGTTTAAAAATCAGAAAAATATAAAATTATGAATGCAAATCGTCGTGATTTTTTAAGATTATCAGGACTTGGGATAGCTGCAGTCGCCCTGCCAGGCATTGCCCAATCAAAGTCTTCCATGTCAAACAAAATAAGCTCAGCAGCTGTTCGTTTGGGCCTTGCTTCCTATACGCTCCGGAAGATGAATCTGGATGATGCATTGGCTGTTTGCCAGAAACTGGATATTAAACACATTTCGCTCAAAGAATTCCATCTGAAACTGGATTCAACGGATGAGCAGATTGCAGAAGTTGTTCTGAAATGCAAGAATGCCGGAGTCGATCTGGGTTCTGGCGGAGTGATTTACATGAAATCGGAGGCAGAGGTGGATGCCGCTTTTGAATATGCCCGCAAAGCCGGAATGAATATGATTATTGGCGTTCCACAGCATGACATGCTGCCTTATGCCGAGAAAAAGGTTAAAGAATATAACATCCGACTGGCAATTCACAACCACGGTCCGGGCGACAAAGTTTATCCCAGTTGCGAAAGTGCCTTTGTGTTGATTAAGAATATGGATGCCCGGATGGGACTTTGTCTGGATATTGGTCATACGCAGCGTATTCAGCGCGATCCGTCGGCTGACCTGAAAGATTATTTCAGCCGTATTTTTGAAATCCACATGAAAGATGTAACCACCTCGGACAAAGACGGAAAGGCCATAGAAATCGGGCGTGGAGTCATCGATATTCCGGGTTTCCTGAAAACGGTGGTGAAAAAGAAGTTCTCCGGAATCATTTCATTTGAGTATGAAAAAGATGATCCTGATCCAGTTCCAGGATTGGCAGAATCTCTGGGCTATGTCAAAGGTGTTTTAGCTGTTATTTAAATCTTAAAACCTAAACCAAAATATCATGAGTACAAATCGTCGTGAATTTATTCGAAACGTAGCAGTTGGTGCTGCGGGCGTTACCATTGGCGGAGCAGCAACTGGCTTCAGTGCTAAAAGTTATTCCAGAATTGTTGGAGCAAACGACCGCCTGAACATTGCCCTGATGGGTTGTGGTAACAGGGTCAGCGCCTATTATACAGCTTTAAAGGATAAGAATAACAATGTGGATGTGGCTTATATCTGCGATGTAATGAAGAAGCGGAGGGAAAAAGTCGGTCAGGATCTTGCCGGAAAAATTTCAGGAAAAGCTACGCTTGTAAATGATATTCATGAAGTCTGGAATGACCAGAGTGTGGATGCTATTTTCAATGCTGCTCCCGATCATTGGCATGCTCCGGGAACCTGGATGGCGATGCAGGCCGGAAAGCATGTGTACATTGAAAAACCATGCAGTCATAATCCGCGCGAAGGTGAATTACTGGTCGCTTTTCAGAAAAAATATGGCAAGGTGGTCCAAATGGGCAACCAGCAACGATCTGACAAAGCCTCTCAGGAGATTATTGCTGAAATTCATAAAGGGGTGATAGGTGATGCGTTTAAGGCGGTTGCTTTTTATGTCAATGGCCGGAAAGAAACTCCTGTTCAAAAGAAAGCAGCGGTTCCTGACGGACTGGATTGGGACCTTTGGCAGGGACCAGCGCCACATCAGGAATACATGGACAATATATGGGATTATAACTGGCACTGGTATGGTTGGAATTGGGGAACCGCAGAAGCAGGTAACAATGCTACTCATGAAATGGATGTTGCCCGTTGGGCATTGCAGGTGAAATATCCTGAATACGTGGATGTGGAAGCTGCCAAACGCCATTTTAAGAATGATGGCTGGGAAATGTACGACACCATGGATGCAACTTTGCGTTTTCCCGGAAACAAGATCATCAAATGGGACGGGAAAAGTAGAAATAATTATAAAACGTATGGTTCCGATCGTGGCACAATTATTTATGGAACAGAAGGTTCTGTTTTTGTAAACCGTGAAGGTTATTCGCTTTTCGACCGCTCTGGAAAGAAAATTAAAGACAGTAAGTCGGTAGGAATCGAAGCCGGAACTGCCCTTGGTGGTGGCGGAGATATGACCGATACTCACGTGGCAAACTTTTTCAACGTGATTCGCGGAACAGAAAGTAAACTGAATTCACCCATCGAAGAAGGCGCTATCACTCAAATGATGACGCACTATGCCAATATTTCATTCCGGATTAATAAACCGTTTAAAATTAATTCTGAAAACGGATTAATTCTTGATCAGGAAGGAATGAAACTTTGGGACAGGGAGTATCAGAAAGGTTGGGAGCCAAAGATTTAGGAAATATGAAATAGGAAAAAGGAAAAACTCTCTGGAAATTATTCGGAGAGTTTTTTTTTTGATTTCAGAAGCTATTTGAATTTCAGGTTCAAATTGGAGATTGTCATTTATTTGGATCTGTTCAGTCGGATTATAAAAAATATCTATGACTGATACTCATTATCTATTGGCCTTGTCGAACTTAACTTGAAACACATTGTTTCTATCCTCAAACAGAGCAAAATGAAACTTGACAAGCTATCCGGATTGAAAATTATCTTCACGATAGCTGGAGCTGCCGGAGGTTTCCTTTACTGGAAGCTTGTGGGTTGTTCAAGCGGAACTTGCCCGATAAAGTCAGTATGGTACTGGTCTACTTTATGGGGAATGGCTATGGGATATCTGTTGGGTGATTTGATGGGAAGTTTTATCCTGAAATGGAAGAATAACAATGAATAGACGTTTTAATCGAATAGTAAATTCTGCACGACCTGTTTTAGTCGATTTTTATGCTGATTGGTGTGTTCCTTGCCGATTGATGCCCCCAGTTCTGAAGGAAGTGAAAGAACAGTTCAAGGAGCATGTGCGAATCATTAAGGTCAATGTAGATCATTTTCCTGAAATTGCCACATCATGTGAAGTTCGGAACATTCCGACCGTTGTGGTGTTTCTGCAGGGAAAGATTCAGTGGAGTGGGAAAGGAGTTCAGGCTACGTCTGATATTTCAATTGCTCTGAAAGAATTGCTTTAATGTTTCGACTTTCTCGGAATTAGGATTTCAAATCAATTAATTAAACATTGAAATTATGGCCGTAAAGAAATTAATTGTTGGGGATCATCTGCCACACTTCATAATGAACGATGAAAACCATATACCTGTTGATATTTCTACATTTCACGGAAAATACCTGATTCTGTTTTTTTATCCAAAAGATGAAACTCCGGGATGCATCAAAGAGGCATGCAGTTTTCGCGATTCATACCAGGATTTGGAAGATGCGGGAGCAGTAGTTTTTGGTGTCAGCGGCGATAATCCTGATTCGCACGAGCGGTTTAAAACAAAGCATAAATTACCTTTTCACTTACTTTCTGATACAGGAAATGAACTTCGTCATTTACTTGGCGTTCCCTTCGATTTATTTGGCTTGTTACCTGGACGTGTGACTTATATATTCGATCCTGCCGGATGTTTGGTTCATGTTTTTAAATCGCAGCTGTCTCCTGAAAAACATGTGAAGGAAGCCTTGAAGATTATTGGAAGCTGACCAAAAATGCTTCGAAACGATTTGCTATAGTTGGCAGTAATAATCCTGGTGAATAACTCTTCTGGAATCATAACTCTTTTTATAAACTTGAAGTTCATCGTGTGACTGAAAATAGTGGTGAAGTTTGTTTTATTTACTATTTTTAAAACTTCGAATTCAGGACAAAATAAAGAAACCGATTATGTCGTTTAAAATCCTATTTGCCAGCACCTTCGGGCTAATCAAATCTACTGCAAAAATTGAAAGTGCTCATGAAGCATTGCTCTCTGACTATCATGAATATGGTGAGTTTTTGAAATCCGAAGAGTTGAAGGAATACCATAAACTTGATTTACTGGTTAATTCGGACACCTTCAAGCAGAAAAAGAAGGAAATTCAGCAACTGAGTCTGAAAGGAAGCAAAGAAGAGGTTTTGCTGCATGAACTTAAAAACTTGAGCAAAAATGGCCGTCTGAAGAAATTCTATGCAACGCTGAATTCTGATGGGTTAAAAAAATTTGAAAAAATTTCGGATTCCGAAATACTGATTAAATATAAAGAACTAAAAACTGCAGTCGAACATCATTCATTTGAGGCATTAAAAAAGAAGGATAAGGAATCGAAGGAATATGCCATTTTCAATGAATACCTGAACTTGAAAAGCTCCGACGAAGTTCAGTTTTTTAAAAAATTCAGACAATCCTCAGCTTTCCGAAATTATGAATTGATGAGCGATTCAACCGAACGGAAACGTCTGGAAGAACTTCAGAAAATCACCGCATCAGTAGAATTTCTTGCACGGGTTGGCTATTTGGAAGATAAACACAAATGGGAAAAGACTGAAGATTCGGAAATGGAAAAGCGTTTTGCAGAATTGAAGAAGTTGCCTCAGTTAATTAAATATCTGAAATACAGGCATTCCACCGATTTTGATTTCTTAAAAAAATGGCATTTAGTTTTTGAAGATCGTTTTGATACCAATCAATTGGATACGCAGAAATGGGTGACCAAATCCTATCGTGCCAATGAATCGTTGGGACAGAACTATTCTCAGCCAGGCGATTTACACGCTTTTACAGATGGCAAAAATGTATTGGCTGATGGGAAATCTCTGAAAATTGAAGTTCGAAAAGAAAAGGCTACCGGAATGCAGTGGCGTATCCCATTCGGATTTGTTGAACAGGAATTCGATTACACCTCAGGTATCGTTTCAAATGCCGCCACTGAGTGGTGGAAACATGGAATACTGGAAGCAAAGGTGAAATATTCACCTGATAATCATTTGGTTGATGCAATTTATTTGTTGGGTGAGGATAATTCACCGCAAATTAATCTGGTTGAAATTGGGGCCAAAAACAGGGTAGGATTATTTACCAATTCTGATCACGGAATTCATGCTGAAAGTACAAGTATTTCAGGCTTAAAAACCGGTGAATTCTATATTTTCAGACTCGAATGGTCGGCCCATTCTTTGGTTTGGAAAATCAACGACCGAATTGTCTGGACTGTAACCGATCATGTTCCTGCCTTTAAAATGCATTTGAACGCGGCATCCATCGTGGTGGCCGAACCGACGAATGGCTTGCCTCACCGGTTCGAAATCGACTGGGTGCGTTTTTATCAGCATGCCAAAGTATAAGTTATGAATTGGACCGATGGGTTTTTAGGTGCAATAACCGTTTGTGACCGGGCGGGGATTGTTGTTTACATGAATGACCGCTCTAAAATGCAATTTGCCAAATCAGGCGATGGTGATTTGATCGGCAAGAGCTTGATAGAATGCCATCCGGAACCCGCCCGAACCTTCCTGAAAAAAATGTTAGCTGAACCGATACCCAATTCCTACACCATTGAAAAAAGAGGAATCCATAAAATGATTCACCAGACTCCCTGGATGGAAGATGGAGAATTCAAAGGAGTTGTAGAGATTTCGTATGAAATTCCGGAGAAACTGCAGCACCACATTAGAGATAAATCGTCAGATACCATTATAACATGAGAGAAGAACAAAAAGATATTCGCTGGGAGCAGAGGTTTTCAAACTTCCAAAAGGCACTTCTCAAATTGGCCGAGGCAGTAAATATTGTTGATGGGAATAAGACCGGAAATGAATATCAATCGAATGAGTCAGTTCAGGAAATATTGAAGGATGGTTTAATTCAAAGGTTTGAATATACCCATCAGTTAGCCTGGAATGTGATGAAAGACTATGCTGAATATCAGGGAAATAATGACGTTGGCGGATCAAGAGATTCTACCAGGGAAGCGTTTAAATTGGGCTTGATTAGTGATGCAGAAGGCTGGATGGACATGATTAAAAGCCGTAACGAAACTTCACACACTTACAATGAAGAAGTTGCAAATATGATTTTCCTGAAAATTATTGGTCATTATTACGGATTGTTTATGGAATTCAACCAGACAATGGGAACGTTGAAATCAGGTGGTAATCAAAGTTTATTCTACGGTGAATTATGATATACGGTTTACAGGATGAAGTCGTTGAAACTATTCTAACTGTTTTTCGAACGCACACTGAAGTTGAAAAAGTAATACTTTACGGGTCAAGAGCAAAAGGAAATTTTAAACCTGCTTCGGATGTTGATTTGACTTTGATGGGTGAATCTTTGGATCTGACAATTTTGAATCAGATTTCCTGGGAGTTGGACGATTTGTTGCTGCCTTTTATATTCGACCTTTCAATTTACCAATATCTTACTAACCAAGATTTACTTGATCATATTGATAGGATTGGGATTGTTCTTTTTGAAAGGTAGTTTCAGACTTCAAAAACAGACCTTACATGATTATTCGAACTCTGCTTTCTCTTTTATTTTGCAGTATATCACTTGCGCCTCTTTCTGCTCAGGGAATCCGGGGACGTATTACTAACGAGCAGGGCAAAGGAGTTCCTTTTGCCAATATTTACATTCCGAAATTGTCGACCGGAACCACTTCGAATATTGACGGCAACTACGAATTGAAACTTCAGGAAGGTCAGTACAAGGTATTATTTCAGTACCTCGGTTATCAAACCCAAACGATGGAACTCACCATCGGAAAAACCTTTCAGGAAATTAACGTTCAACTGGTCTTTCAGGATTATCAGCTTCCGGAAGTTAAGGTATTGGCTTCAGGAGAAGATCCGGCATATTATATCATGCGGCGGGCGATTGCCCTCGCTCCTTATTACCAAAAACAGGTTTCGAAATATTCCTGCAAAGTTTACCTGAAAGGGTCCGGAATGTTCGATAAAATCCCTTTTCTGCTTGAAAAGCAAATGAAAAAGGACGGTGTAAAAGAGAACGAGGCCTTTGTGATGGAAACCGTCAGTAAAATTGATTTTGAATTGCCGGATAAGGTCAATCAGCAGGTTCTGGCCATGCGCTCATCCGGAAAAGATAACAATACTTCGCCGATGGCCATGATTACCAATAATTTGTATGATGCAGACAAATACGGGGTTATTTCTCCTGTTGGGAAAAGTGCGCTGAAGGTGTATCAGTTTAGTCTTGATGGTGTTTTTGAAGACCAGGGACGAACCATCAATAAAATCCGGGTGACACCAAAAACAAATGGCAACGATGTATTTTCAGGATATATCTTTATCGCCGATGGGTTCTGGAACATTCATTCGGCCGATCTGAAACTGCATATTCCAATGACTGAGGTCAGGGTGCATCAGCTTTATGCTGAGGTGAATAAAAATACATGGATGCCGGTCAGCCTCGATTTCGATATGGGCTTTTCGGGACTGGGTTTTAAAATGAATTTTAAGTATGTAGCTTCGATTTCAGAATACAAAACTATACTGAATCCCGCTCTGGATCATACTTTTTTGGACCGGCTGAAAGATCAGCAATTGAAGGACCAGCAGTTTGTTGAAGTCCTGAAAAGCGAAGAAAAGCAGGCTCAGCAATCTGCAGAAAAATCGAAAGCGCAAAAGCGAATTGATGCCATGATGCAGAAACCGGTCATGAATAACCGCGAAACAGTGAAATTGAACCGCTTGATCGAAGCAGAAGCACAGCGAAACAGTCCGCCTGAACCGCTTGAAATAAAGTCAACAATAAAGGTAAGCCAAAAGCAGGTAAAAAACGATTCGGCCTATTGGGCAATTCTTCGGCCAATTCCATTGACCGAAAAGGAGAAAATCAGTTTTGCAGGGAAAGATTCTTTTTTGCGCGTATCGTCCACTCCGGAATATCAGGATTCGGTGCGCGGTTCGAAGCGAAAGTTTAAGATTAAACACCTTCTGTTTGGGAAAACCTATGACTACTCGATCGATTCAATCCGGAAATATAAACGGTTTACCATTCCAACACTGACCGATCCCACCTCACTGGCTTTTAATTCGGTCGATGGTTTACGTTTGGAATTGCCTTTCAGTTATTACAAGGCAGACAGCACGGGCCAGATGAAGCGCTTGAGTCCAACTTTTTCGTATGCTTTTGCCCGGCAAAAGCTGGATTCGAAATTTACATATTTGCAGCGATTAAATGGAATGACCAATAGTTTGATTTCATTCAGTTTAGGAACAACTACCGAGGATTTTAACCGGGTTTCCGGATTGCAACCCATGACCAACGATTTTCACACCCTCTGGCTCGAGCAAAACTATAAACGTTATTACCGGCGCGATTTTCTGCAAATAATGGGCAGCCGCGATCTTTTCAACGGTTTGAACCTGAATGTCGAAGTTGACTACAGCGATAACAGTCGGTTGGCCAATCATTCCGGTTATTCAATCATTAAATACAAGGATCGGGAAATACAACCCAATGATCAGATAAACAATAGCATATTGAGTCCGTGGCAGCTCGAAAATCACCAGTCATTCGAAAGTCATATGGTTCTTGAATATACTCCAAGGCTCCGGTACCGTATTCGCGATCATGTAAAAATGTATGCCGGGAGCAAATATCCGAGCTATTCTCTTGAGTATGCCGGAGCTTATTCCGGAGTATTTGGCAGCGATTCGCGTTTCGATTTGGTAAAGCTGGGTATTCATCAGAAAATCGGTTTTGGAATCAGTGACCATTTCTCCTATTCGGTTAGCACCGGCTGGTTCATCAATAATAGAAAGGTTTATTTTGAAGATTTCCAGCATTTTAATACCCAACCAACAAGCTTCATGTTTTCAGCGTCCGGAAACAGTTTCAGGTTGCTTCCGTTTTATGCATATTCAACCAGCAAGCAATTTTTGGAATCTCATGTTAATTGGCAGGCACGACGAATGATTCTAAAACTTTTGCCGCTTATTAAAAATTTGTCGGCCTCCGAAAATCTCTTTGTGAACTACATAAGTACTCCTGAATTGATGAATTATGTCGAAACAGGTTATGGATTATCTAATTTGTTTTTAATTCTGAATGTTGAGGCTGTTGCCGGTTTCGAAAACGGGAAATATAGGTCGGCAGGGATCAAGGTGAGTTTAAATATGAATTAGATTCTGGATTCAATATTGATTTCATTAGAGATGCACGGCTGTGCGTCTCTACAAATTGTTTTCGTTCCGATTGATCAATTTGTTGAATCATTTGTTAACATCAATCAACAATTAGTTGTCTTGAAATTAATCTGAAACATGAAAAATAAAAAAACAGCCGTAATACTCATCAATGTCGGTACTCCTGACGAGCCAAAAGTTAGCGCAGTACGCCGGTATCTGTTTGAATTTCTTAACGATCGCCGAGTGATTGATCTTCCGCTGATCGCACAAAAAATATTGGTCAACCTCATCATTGTGCCTTTTCGTGCTCCCAAATCGACAAAGCTCTATCAGCGCTTATGGACCGAAAAAGGATCTCCACTCCTGTTTTTTTCTGAACAGGTTCAGGAAGAGCTTCAGGCAAAACTCGATGGAAAGGCTGATGTTTATTTGGCCATGCGCTATGGAAATCCTTCCATAGGAAAAGCCATGGCTGCCATTCATAAAGGCAATTACGACAGGCTGGTAATTTTTCCCATGTTTCCGCAATATGCTTCATCGACCCATGGAACGGCCATTCAGGCGGTAATGGATCAGGTGAAAAAATGGAATACGATTCCTGAAATTCATGCCATCAACCAGTTTTATGACCATCCGGCTTTTTTGGATGCCTTTACCGCGCGGATTCAATCGTATCATCCTGAAAATTACGATCATATTATCTTTACCTACCACGGTTTGCCCAACCGGCATTTGGAGAAAAATCATCCGGATGAATCGATTAAGACCTGCGACTGTGAAAATAGCCTGCCGGAGTTTGGCCAATTTTGCTACAAAGCCACTTGCTACCAAACTACCCGTGAGTTAGTCAGGCGTTTGGGATTGCAGAAAGATCAGTATTCAGTCTCATTCCAGTCACGCCTTTCGAATAACTGGATGACACCATTTACCGATAAAAACCTGATTAGCCGTGCCAAATCGGGAAATAAAAAAGTGTTGGTTGCAGCTCCGGCTTTTGTGGCCGATTGCTTAGAAACTACTGTGGAAATTGGCTGGGAATACAAGGAATTGTTTATGCAAAATGGTGGCGAGGAATTGCAGATGGTTGAAAGTCTGAATGATTCGCCCCGATGGATTGCTGCCATGGAAGAAATCCTGAATCCATTTATCGATTAGGAAAAAGTCA
>JBAWZG010000084.1:0-16921 GCA_037143155.1 Bacteroidia bacterium | reverse complement strand
TTTTATTGGCGAAATTGATCAGGTTCCGCCATTGTTCAGTGCCGTAAAGATTGATGGTAAACGGGCATATCTGCATGCAAGAAAAGGAAGTGATATAGTCCTTCAGTCAAAAAAAATTACGATTTCGGATCTGGAGATACTTAACTTTTTAAACAATGAGATCGTATTACGAGTTGTATGCAGCAAAGGAACATATATCAGGTCATTAGCGCGGGATTTGGGCCTTGCCCTCGAAAGTGGAGCCTATCTGGTTGGCTTACAACGAACGAGAATTGGTGATTTGAGAATGGAGGATGCCTGGGCGCTCGAAGATTTTATGGATCTTTTTAAGGCCAACACAAAAATTGAGAATTAAAAATAAAAGCTATATATATTATGAAATTATCAAAGTTTAAATACGATTTACCTGAAGAATTAATTGCCTTGCATCCGGCTGCAAACCGGGATGAGTCAAAATTATTGGTTTTGAATCGGGCTACAGGAGCAATTGAGCACAAGGTTTTCAAGGATATTGTTAATTACTTTGGAGATAAAGACGTATTTATCTTTAATGACACCAAAGTTTTTCCTGCACGTTTATATGGGAATAAGGAAAAAACAGGTGCTGAAATTGAAGTTTTCCTGCTTCGTGAATTGAACCGGGAGCAGCGTCTTTGGGACGTACTGGTTGATCCTGCAAGGAAAATCCGTATCGGGAACAAACTGTATTTTGGTGAAAATGATTTGCTCGTGGCCGAAGTAATCGACAATACCACTTCACGTGGTCGTACACTTAGATTCTTATTTGACGGCCCGTACGAGGAGTTCAAGAAAACACTCTATGGTTTAGGTGAAACACCACTGCCTAAATTTATCAAACGTGCCGTTACTGCCGACGATAAAGACCGTTATCAAACCATTTTTGCGAAACACGAAGGTGCTGTGGCTGCTCCAACAGCAGGGCTTCATTTTAGCCGCGAACTAATGAAACGTTTGGAAATCAGTGGAGTTAATTTCAGCTATGTCACACTTCACGTTGGACTCGGCAATTTCCGGAGTGTCGATGTGGAAGATTTGACCAAACATAAAATGGATTCGGAGCAAATCTGGATTTCTGAAGAAGCTTGTGAAATCGTAAACACTGCACGCGATGCCAAAAAGAATATTTGTGCCGTGGGTACCACAGTTATGCGTACCATCGAAAGTTCGGTTTCGACTCAGGGACACATGAAACCCTATGAAGGCTGGACGAACAAATTTATTTTCCCTCCATACGAATTTAGTGTGGCCAACCGTATGATTACCAACTTCCATTTACCACTTTCAACGCTTTTGATGATGGCTGCCGGGTTTGCCGGGTATGACAACCTGATGAAGGCTTACAAAGAAGCAATTAAGGAGAAATACCGCTTTGGAACTTATGGCGATGCAATGCTGATTCTCTAAGAACACAATATATGAAACTGAAATCCCCGTCAACTAAGTGCTGGCGGGGATTTTTTATGCTTTTCCTTATTCCTGATTATCAATTTTCATCGTCCAGTTTTCATCATACAAAAAATCGTTGTAGGGGAAACGGGTGATGTGAATCTTTTTAACTTGCTCATAAAGTGTCCGTTTTAAATCTTCGATGTGGAGTTTTTTGGTTGCCGAAACGAACAGAGAAGGCGTATTGTTTTTAGACATCCAGCTACTCTCCCATTCTTCCAGCGAAATATTCCGTTTGGTTCTTGGACTCAAATCATCCTGATGTTTTTCGACGTAGGTGAACGCATCAATTTTGTTGAACACATAAATTGTTGGTTTGTCGCCGGCATTGATCTCACTAAGCGTGCGGTTGACTACTTCAATTTGCTCTTCAAAACCCTGGTGCGAAATATCGACAATATGCATCAGGATGTCCGATTCGCGTACCTCGTCAAGCGTCGATTTGAACGACTCGACCAGTCCGTGAGGTAATTTGCGTATGAATCCAACGGTATCGGCCAAAAGAAATGGCAGGTTTCCAACAACCATTTTTCGTACGGTGGTATCAAGAGTTGCAAAAAGCTTGTTTTCGGCAAAAACATCCGATTTGCACAGCAGGTTCATCATGGTCGATTTGCCCACATTGGTGTATCCGACCAGAGCAACACGAACCATTCGACCACGATTTTTACGCTGAGTCGACTTTTGCTTGTCAATTTTTATCATCTGCTCTTTCAGCAGAGCAATTTTGTCGAGAATAATCCGGCGGTCGGTTTCGATTTGTGATTCCCCAGGGCCGCGCATACCGATACCTCCCCGCTGACGTTCAAGGTGAGTCCACAAACGTGTAAGGCGCGGCAGCATATACTGATATTGTGCCAGTTCAACCTGTGTTTTGGCGTGTGCAGTTTGTGCCCGTCGTGCGAAAATATCCAGAATCAGGAAAGTGCGGTCGAGGACTTTGCATTCGAGGGCCTTTTCGATATTCCGAAGCTGGGTTGGACTCAGATCATCATCAAAAATGACGGTGCCTACCTCGTGAGCCTTGATGTATTCACTG
This sequence comes from Bacteroidia bacterium, assembly GCA_037143155.1. Classification (GTDB taxonomy): domain Bacteria; phylum Bacteroidota; class Bacteroidia; order Bacteroidales; family Prolixibacteraceae; genus Aquipluma. Next base: position 14,415 of record JBAWZG010000084.1, on the reverse strand, counting down.
ATTTCTTCCAGTTTGCCTGAACCGACAAATGTGGCATGATTGGGGATATCCAGACGCTGCAGAAAGTGTTTTTTCACCTCAGCACCGGCAGTATCAGCCAAAAATTCCAATTCTTCCAAATATTCTTTCGCCTGACTTTCGTCCTGATTTTTGGTGATCAGTCCGACCAAAACTGCGGTTTCTATTATAGGTGAGTTTTCAATCATATTTTGTGAAACGGTAATTCATTTATTTATTTATCCGGAATTAACAGAATTTCATGGGCGCCAAAGATAACGATTAATCTTTCAGGAAAAGAAACGGATTAACAGATCGCAAAACTTCGTTCTACTATTTCGTGAGATCTAAAAGGTGCGATACGCTGTAAAATCACCATCTCGTGGGACAAAATAACTTCTTCAATCTGAATGCATTGAATCTGTATCAAACGATTTTTCTCTTGGATTTCATATCTTTGGTCCTTGAAGTATATAAGGTTGATACAAGTGGCAACATCGTTCCAAACTCTACTCAAGCTCAACCAAAATAAATTGGACCCATGATGAGAACTATATATACCATTCTTGTATTCGTTTTGTTTTTACTGTTCTGCTCCTCGCAAGCTAAGGCACAGGACAACTATGAAATCCAGGTATATACTTCAGAACTGGTTGAAATACATCATACTGCAATTGAGCTCCATAGCAATTACACAATGAATGGGTCAACCCTGATGATGGGTGGTGTTTATCCTTCGAATCATGTTGTCCACGAAACGCTGGAAATTACGCATGGCTTTTCGGATTGGCTTGAGGTCGGTTCATACCTTTTCACTTCACTTGGATCGGATAACCGGACTGGTATTGCCGGAGTCCATGTTCGCCCGAGATTTACCGTTCCTGAAAAATATAAACTACCTGTAGGACTAAGTTTAAGTTCCGAAATTGGGTATCAGAAAACCGAGTTTTTTGGTAGTCGGTGGGGAGCTGAAATACGACCTATTATCGACAAAAAATGTGATCGATTATTTTTCGCACTCAATCTGGCGATGGGATTCACCCTGGATAATAAACAAAGCCATATTCCTGAATTTAGTCCTTGTTTTAAAACGAATTATGACATGACCAAAAAGTTTGGTCTGGGAATTGAATATTATTCTTCACTTGGAGCGATTAACCATCTTGAACCAATTCAGTATCAAAAACATCAGGTCTTTGGGGCTATCGACTGGGAGTTTTCTCCGGATTGGGAATTCAATGCCGGATTAGGTTACGGACTCACCTCAGCCACCGATAAATGGATTGTCAAGTTTATCCTTGGATACAAACTTCCATTTTGAATTTCAAATATTACCAAATGTAATTCTAAATCAGTTCAAATATATTCATCGGTATAAACCGGAATTTTAGTAAAATTGATTTCTAAGTCATGGTCTGTAGATCTGACCGCTTGGAAGTTTTGAGCCAAAACAGGCATTAGTTAACTTATTTCTTAATTTAGAACCGTCAAAAAATAAAAAAACCTGGTATGGGCAAAGAAAGGAAATTAGTCAGGACACTTGGCTTGGGTTATGTCATCATTTTTGTGATTGCAAACATCATCGGATCAGGAGTCTACAAGAAAATTGCACCTATGGCAGCCGAGCTTCACTCGTCGGTGTGGATATTGGCGGCTTGGATTGTCGGTGGTATTATCACCCTTTTCGGTGCTTTAAGCAATGCCGAAGTTGCCGGTTTACTCGCCGATACGGGTGGCGAATTTGTCTACCTGAAGAAAATTTACAACCGTTTTTTTGCCTTTATATATGGCTGGTCGCTTTTTACGGTCATTCAAACCGCCACCATTTCCTCTTTGGCCTACGTTTTTGCTCAATCGCTGAACAGCATCATCCCAATACCTGAAATCTTTTCTTCCTTAAAAGAATTCACCATAGGAGGTGTTTTCTTTCCATTTCAGGATTTTGGGGTCAAACTGGTTGCCATCCTGCTGATTTTACTCCTGACCGGCCTCAATATTTCAGGATTAAAAAGCGGGGCAGGAACCAGTAAGGCAATCCTTTTACTGGTTTTCACAGGTCTTCTGGTGATCGTTTTCTTTGGCTTGACCAGTTCAGTTCACAGGCCTGCAAATTTCCTGAATGTCGGAGATTTGACCACCGGAGCCGTGACATTTTCATCCTTTTTCACAGCCATGCTGGCTGCTTTCTGGGCATACCAAGGATGGGTTTCCGTTGGATTTATCGGTGGAGAGGTAAAAGATCCAACCCGGAACATCCCGAAAGGCATTGTGATGGGGGTTTTTGTAGTAATCTTCATTTACCTGCTGGTCAATGTGACTTACCTTTCGCTCATGTCTATTCCACAACTCGAAGAAGTTCATGGCGCAGGCAATCAGATTGCAGCTGTTGAGGCCGTGAGGAGTTTCTGGGGAACGGGTGGAGTACTGTTTATTTCCCTGCTGATTTTGGTGACAACTTTGGGTTGTACAAACGCCAGTATTCTTACCGGTGCACGTCCCTATTATGCAATGGCCCGCGAACGGCTTTTCTTTTCAGGAATCGGGAAACTGAACAATACCAACGTACCGGGAAACTCGCTGTTGGTGCAGGGAATATGGGCATCGGTACTTGTCTTATCCGGAACTTTCGACCAGCTGACTGATATGATTATTTTTGCGGTCTTTATATTTTATGGAGCCACTACGCTCGGTGTGTTTATTTTGCGCCGTAAGATGCCCAATGCTCACCGGCCATATAAAGTCTGGGGATATCCGGTAGTTCCGGCCATTTTTATCCTTTTTTGTATTGGACTGTTTGTCAATACCATTGTCGCCCGTCCCCGTGAAGCTGCCATTGGTATGACACTTATTTTATCAGGTATTCCGGTCTATTTTTTCCTGAAACGGAGATATTCGAAAAATGGTGATGCTCCTGAATAGAGGATAAATTGATTTGTCTATGAATTAATTCGAATTGAAAATCCCAAAATTCAAAAGTAATAATACAGGATTCCGCTAATGGCAAGAGTGAAGCTATAAGTATCCAAATCAAGAAACCCATTTATTTTAGGCGAGCCTTTGATTCTGTAAACGGATACAGCCATATGGCTTGTATTCCAGGTTAAAGGTTTACCTGACAAATTATTTTAGTTCCCGAGATTCGAACTGATGAAAAAAGCGGCTTTGCTTCCAATCAGGTTGACAATTCCCGGTATATCATGGATTGTTCTGTTTTATCAAGATATTCGACTCAATTATCACACCATTTTGAGAAGATCTCTTTTGCACATCTATTCTCCCCATTTTCTTCGAAACCGTAATCCATTAATCGTATAAATATGAGTTATATTATAATTTTCCGGCGTTATAACTCCTAAATTCGAAAAATTATTCCATCTGCTGAATTCATGGAATAACACCTAACGAACTGAATATTATTTCTAAACAATATTTCATTTAACTCCCAAATGTTTAAAATATGAAAGAAGTCAAACAACTTAACCTGGAAAAGTCCATTGCAGAATTCGCTTATGCAAAAACCATCATCCCGGGAGGAGTTATGGGTATTCGAAGACCTTATAATTTCGTGGAAGGTGAATATCCGATTTATTTCGAAAGCGGTAAGGGAAGTCATTTGACCGATATTGACGGCAACGAGTACATCGACTATTTATGCGCATATGGCCCAACAATTATCGGTAACCGGGAAGAGGAAATTGATAACGCTGTCATCCGGCAAATTCAGGAAAAAGGATTTTGCTTCTCGCTTTGCCAAACTCAACAAAACCAACTGGCAGAAAAAATGAAGGAACTCATTCCTTGCGCCGAAATGAGCGTATTTGTCGGAACCGGTTCTGATGCAACAACGCTTGCCACACGTATTGCACGCTCATATACCAGTAAAAAGAAAATCTTCAGATGTGGATATCACGGCTGGCACGACTGGTGTGTTGAAGTCAAAGGTGGTGTTCCTGAAAAACTTTACGAAGATGTGCACGAATTTGAATACAATAATCTGGATGAACTGAAAGAGTTATTCAGGGAGTTCGGCAACGATACGGCGGCTGTAATCATTACACCTTTTGGCCATCCGCTGGCCATGGAAATGCAGGAACCGATGCCGGGCTTTCTGGAAGCTGTCGAAGAAATCACCCATCAAAATGGAGCAGTATTGATTTTCGATGAAATACGTACCGGATTTCGGGTTTCGATTGGCGGTGCTCAAAAATACTATGGAGTGACGCCAGATTTGGCCGTTTTTGGTAAGGCAATGGCCAACGGATATGCCATCAGCGCTGTCTGTGGAAAAGCTGAGGTCATGAAAGAAGTTGAAAAGAAAGTCTTCATTTCTTCCACCTTTTTCCCAAATAGCCTGAGTTATGTCGCAGCACTTAAAACCATCGAAATCTTGCAGCGCGATCATGTGATTGAAAAGGTTTGGGAAAAAGGAACGTACTTCAACAGTGCCATCGAAAAGTTATTGCAAAAGTACCCGGTGGGTGCGCGCATTTCAGGAATTCCTCCGATGATGTTCATCACTTTTGACAAGGATGAAGCCAAACAATACAAATACAAGCGAACCGATTTCTACACCCAACTGATCCGTAGAGGTGTGTTTTTACAGCCTTTCCATCACGGATACATTTGCTATCGGCACACTCAGGAAGATCTGGATTATACGCTCCAATCGATCGAAGAGGCTTTGATATACGTTCAAAACAAGTACTAAGAAGGATAAAATGAGTACAAAAAACTTACAAACCGGACAGGGAGAACTTTTCATGTCGCCCAATGTGGAAGATGCAAGAGCTTTCTTTCATCAGAAGAAAAAGCTGATGACGAATAAACTGACATCGGTAAAAGAAGCAGTTGAACGTTATTTGCATAACGGCGATTACTTAGCCATTGGCGGTTTTGGCGGTGTGCGCATACCCACTGCACTGCTGCACGAAGTCATCCGCCAGCAGAAAAAGAATCTTGGATTTTCAGGACATGTGGCGACGCACGATTGCCAGATTTTAAGCGCTGGCGAATGCTTCGACCGTTGTGATGCGGCATATATTGTCGGCCTCGAAGCACGCGGACTTTCTACCAATGCACGCCGGCTGTTTGAATCAGGTACTATCCAGGTTACCGAATGGAGCAATGCCGCCTTGTCATGGCGTTTTAAAGCTGCGGCCATGGGTGTGCCTTTTTTGCCCTGCCGCTCCATGTTGGGTACCGACACCTTTAAATACTCAGCTGCGAAAGAAATTGAATGTCCGTTTACAGGCCAGAAATTGCTTGCGGTGCCTGCCCTCTTTCCCGATGTGGCTTTTATTCATGTTCACCGGGCAGATATTTATGGCAACTGTCAGATCGATGGCATTCTGGTTGCCGACGACGATATTGCAAAAGCTTCGAAACACGTCATTATTACTACTGAAAAAATTATCGATCACGAGGAAATCAGGCGTGAACCGGGGAAAACAATCATCCCGTTCTGGTGTGTTGATGCGGTGATCGAAGTGCCATTTGGTTCATATCCCGGAAACATGCCGGGAGAATATTATTCCGACGAAGAGCACATCGCCGAATGGTTAAAGAAAGAGAAGAATCCGGAAGAATTTGCGGCTTTTATCCGGAAGAATATCCTTGAAACAAAAGACTTCTACGAGTATTTGCAGATCAATGGCGGCATTCAGAAAATTCAGAAACTTCATCAAACCGAACACCTCTTATAAAATGGAAACATACTATAACAACATGGAATTGATGGTGACCGTTGCATCGCGCAATCTCGAAGACGGCGCAGTAGTGGTTGTAGGTACAGGAGTTCCCTGCGCAGCGGCCATGCTGGCCCAAATGACACAATCGCCCAATCTCACCATACTGTTCGAAGCCGGAGGTATCGCACCGCTGCTGCCTTCCATGCCAATCTCGGTAGGCGACTCACGAACCACTTACAAAGGATTGAAATCAACGTCCATGGCTGAAATTATGGAGTTTTGTCAGGCAGGAATTGTGGATTACTGCTTCCTGGGAGGTGCTCAGATCGACCAATATGGCAACCTTAACTCAACCATGATTGGTACCGATTACAACAAACCGATAACACGTTTTCCCGGGAGTGGCGGCGCAAATGACCTGGCCTCGCTGTGCTGGAAAACGATGGTTGTGACTCCTCAAAACCAGAAACGCTTCGCCAAAAAGGTTGATTTTGTGACCACGCCCGGCTATTTACAAGGAGGCAACTCCCGCACCGAAGCCGGTCTTCCGGTCAATACCGGTCCGTACAAAGTAATCACCGATATTGGTGTCTATGGCTACCATCCTGAAACCCGGCAGATGATGTTGCTTTCGCTTCATCCCGGAAAAACCTTGGATGACGTTAAAAACAATGCCGAATTTGAAATTCTGATTCCGGAGAAATACGAATTTACGGAAGAACCTACCGATTTCGAATTAAAAATCCTGAGGGAAAAAGTGGATCCCAACGGATTGGTTATTGGCAGAAAATAAGCTGAACTGCAAACCTGAAAGTCAAGAATTAAAACTAACGAGAAAATCTATCAGCTATGAACAAGATGGTTATAACCTGTGCGGTATGCGGAGCCGAAACGACCCGTGCGCACAATCCGAATTTACCCCTTACTCCTGAAGAAATAGCCATCGCAACCTACGATGCTTATCAGGCAGGGGCTTCCATCGTACATCTTCATGTTCGCGACGAAAATGGAGGACCAACCCAAGATCCTGAAGTTTTCAAAAAAGCCATCCGGCTCATCCGCGAAAAATGTGATATCGTCATTGAAATCACTACCGGCGGAGCTGTTGGAATGACCGACGACGAACGTCTGCTGGTTGTTCAGGAATTACAGCCTGAAATGGCTTCGCTCGATTGCGGAACCGTGAATTTCGGGAATGATTACATTGTCAATACGCTTCCCACCATGCGTCGCTTCGCCCGGGAAATGATCAAATACAATGTCCGGCCCACGCTTGAATGCTTCGACATTTCACACATTCAGGCTGCCGACATCCTGATCAAAGAGGGATTATTGTTGCCGCCTTATTATTACGGTTTTGTCATGAATGTTCCGGGCGCTGTTCGTTACGACGTTGAAACGCTGCGATTCTTTGTGAACCGGATTCCAAAGGGAAGCTTATGGACAGTCATGGGAGTTGGCAGCGCATGCCTACCTGCCCATTATGGAGCACTTGCTGTTGGTGGAGGATTCATCCGCGTTGGGTTTGAAGACAACGTCTATTATACCAAAGGAGTTTTGGCTGAAAGCAATGCACAATTGGTTGCCCGAACGGCTAAAATTTCCAGAGACGCAGGTCTCGAAATTGCCACACCGGCCGATGTTCGCGAAATTTTTCAACTCAAAGGAATAACCCAAGGATGATCGAAGTCAGAAAAGGAGGAAACCCGTTTGGAAGCCATCGGGTGATAGAGCCGAAAGGTGTTTTGCCTCAACCGGCAAACCGGATTGATAATTCAATGGACCAAATCTGGGACAATGAAATACTGGTTGATGTGGATATTTTAAATATCGATTCGGCAAGCTTCACTCAAATCAAGGAAAAAACAAAGGGCGACATTGAAGCAATAAAAAAGGAGATTCTTTCGATTGTTTATTCCCATGGAAAAATGAAGAATCAGGTAACTGGTTCAGGAGGAATTTTCATAGGTACTGTTTCTAAAATCGGTGATGTTTTGCAGGGAAAAATTGATCTGAAACCAGGCGACCGCATTGCTTCGCTGGTTTCTCTTTCGCTGACTCCGCTAAAGATTGAAGAAATCATTGAGGTAAAAAAGGAGATTGACCAGGTAACCGTTAAAGCAAAAGCCATATTATTTGAAACCGGTCTTTATGCCAAACTTCCAGCAGATATTCCGCCTTCCCTTTCAATGGCTGTATTGGACGTGTGCGGTGCACCTGCTCAAACGCAGCGTCTGGTTAAAAAGGGCGATACGGTGGTCATCATTGGTGCCGGAGGAAAGTCAGGAATTCTTTGTGCTTACATGGCCAAAAAGCAGGTTGGACCTGATGGGAAGGTCATAGGAATTGAATTTAATGACCAAAACATAGTCCTGTTAAAATCGCTCAACCTATGCGACGAAGTAGTAAAATTAGATGCCACTAATGCGCTCGCTTGCTATGAACTAATCAATGATCTCACTTCAGGAAAAATGGCAGATATTGTGATCAACAATGTCAATATTCCGAATACGGAGATGGGGACCATCCTGATGTGCCGTCATCGTGGAGTGGCCTACTTTTTCAGTATGGCCACATCGTTTACCAAAGCAGCACTCGGTGCCGAAGGAGTTGGAAAAGACATTGATATGCTTGTTGGCAACGGATATGCCGTTGGACATGCTGAACTTGCCCTGTCGATTTTAAGGGAAAGCAAAGAAATAAGGAAGATATACGAGGAATTGTACATTTAAAAATTCAGTCTATGATAATGACTTTTCAAAAGGTAGAATATAAACACATCCCTTTATACAAGGATGTTACCGACGAACAATGGAACGACTGGAAATGGCAGATGCGTCATGCCATTCGCGATATTCCGGCATTGAAACAAGTTGCCGAACTTTCGGATTCTGATATTGAAAATCTGGCCGAAACGCTGAAGAAGTTCAAGATGGCAATTACGCCTTATTATGCAGCCTTGATGGATCCGGTCGATAAATCGTGTCCGGTTCGGATGCTGGCCGTTCCGACCCTGAATGAATTGTACACTGATGAGTTCGACCTGGAAGATCCACTGCACGAAGACGTTGATTCGCCTGTTCCCGGATTAACCCATCGTTATCCCGATCGCGTTTTATTGTTGGTAACCCACCAATGCTCCATGTACTGCCGTCATTGTACGCGCCGAAGAGTGGTTGGCGAGACCGACACCCCAATGAGACAGGATCATCTGGAACAGGCCTTTGAGTACATTCGCAACAATCCGATGATACGCGATGTAATTATTTCCGGAGGAGATCCTTTGGTCCTGAGCGATGAACGAATTGACTATATTTTGGGTGAACTCCGGAAGATTGAACACGTGGAGATTATCCGTTTGGGAACGCGAATGCCTGTTGTACTGCCCCAGCGTATTACCGACAATTTGTGCGAAGTCATCAAAAAGCATCATCCTGTCTATGTGAATACGCACTTTAATCATCCCAAGGAGATTACAGAAGAATCAAAAATTGCCTGCGAAAAACTGGCCAATGCCGGAGTGAATATTGGCAACCAGTCGGTTCTTCTGAAAGGTGTAAACGATTGCCCGAACATCATGAAAAAGCTTTCGCACAAGATGATGCTGATTCGTGTTCGTCCATATTACATCTACCAGTGCGATTTGTCAATTGGTATCTCGCATTTCAGGACACCCGTTTCGAAAGGGATTGAAATTATCGAAAACTTGCGTGGACATACATCAGGCCTGGCAGTTCCTACTTTTGTGGTAGATGCTCCGGGCGGAGGTGGTAAAATTCCGGTCATGCCCGATTACCTGATTTCACAAACCAACGATAAAGTGATCCTTCGTAATTTTGAAGGAGTAATAACAGCTTACTCGCAACCGACGCATTATGAAGGGCACAACAAAGAGACCTGCGAATTTTGCGCCGATAAAAACCTTCTGGCAAAAGATGGTATCGCAACTTTGCTTAATGGCGACCGGATCATGCTGCAGTCAGACGATCTAAGTCGTTCCAGACGAAGTAACGGGAAACATTGATTTTAAGAATGATATCCGCAATTCCCAAATGGCTAATCCAGGTTCAAAATGAATATTTCGTACCTACGGCACTCCGGATTCAGCGGTTAATCGGTGTTCTACAAATATCTCGTGCCTCTGGCACTTTTACCTATCCGGAAAGTGGAGCCCCAGAGGGGCAGAATATTTGTAGAAATGCGAAATACGCGAAAGAGACCGTCCGCGCGGCAATGTTATTCAAGGTAAAAACCATCTTTCGGACGGAATCCTGCCAGGAGACAAACTGTGCAACGACCTTAAATATTGTCAGATTCTTGCAGTGTTTTATTTGAAAATTCATGATTTGTAAACATTCAGTTTGTAACAAAAGACCTTAACTTGATCCTTAACAACGAACATATCAAGCCGTACCTGCTGCAAAAGCTTCAGGATAAAACCGCATTTATTGCCGGGAATGCCAAGAATGCCGGTAAAACGACATTCCTGAATTACCTGTTGCCGATCCTTCGGACAAGCGGGAATCCACTTGTTTACACCAGTATAGGAGTTGACGGAGAGGATTTCGATCGGATTACCAGTCAACGAAAGCCGCAGATTGTGGCTGTTGCGGGTGATTTTGTCGTTACGACCAGCAAAGCACTTCAAAACAAAGGTTTTCAGCTGGTTGAAGCATTTCCGTTCAACACCACTGCCGGTCAGATTGTAATGGGAAAAGCAACCCGACCGACCAAAGTTGAACTCATCGGGCCGGAAGATAATGAAAGTCTTGCTTCGATTCTTGAGGTGATTAAAACACAACACCAAATCACAACAGTTTTAATCGACGGCGCTATCAACCGCATCACACAACTGGCGAGTGCAGCCAATCCGGTGTATGTTTTTGTGGCCACAGTTGACAGCCGAAATGTGAATGAAATCATGTCCGAATTGAAACGGCTTTCGGTATTGAATGAGATTCCGGTCTGGGATAAAATAGCGACTGATTCCGAAGAAATACAAGGCGCTCTTACAGAAACCCGTTTAACTTTGATTTCTGCATCATGCAATTCGCTTGTTATTAGCGATTTCACCAAGATATTTTTAACTTTAAGAAGTTTGCTGAATTTGCTTCAGACACGAAAAATCTATTTTAAAAACCGGTTTCCCATGTTGTTCTGTGTGTTAAATCTGAAAGATATCAGCCGGCAACAATGCGAAGATCATTTAAACAAAATAGGCTTTTCAATCGATGTGCTCTTTAATCCGTACCAACAAAATCCGTCATGATCGTCACTGAAGAACTTTTTCAATTCACACGTTTCGGGGAATTCTACGAAAATTTCAGGCCTTTAACGGTTTTTGGCAAACGGTTCAAAAACAGGCCGGAAGTATATGATCGTGCCACCGACCTTCAGGAGATATCTGATTTGATTGCTAAAACGGTTGATTTCATTACTGGTTATCCTGAAAAGGCAAATCAGATTGAGTTTTTTTTAAAGCGGATTTCGCCACTGAACAGCTTTGAAAAAGAAACATTCGACACTACGGATCTCTTTCTTATCAAACGTTTTCTTACCAATTTCAAGTCAATCAGCTTACTGATTTCTCCTGAATTAAGGAATATGCTTTCAGCAGTTTTTCAGCTTGACGAACTGCTTTCACTTCTGTCAAAAGATGAAAATGGAATCGATACTTTTTATATTTCAGGAGATTACAACCCAAAATTGAAAGCGGTTCGATCGCAGATTGAATTGGTCGACAAAGAAATCCAGACAATCCGGAACGTTACTTTTTCGGGCCTTCAGGATAAATATGGGCTCAACTTTATGAACCTCGATTTTTTAGTGGTTCATGAAACGGTGGCGCTTCGTTTTGAACCCAGCCTGATCTATAAAGAACCCTATGATAATGCATCGGTACTGGTAAAACCTGTTATGCCTGAACTGTTTTTTGTGAAATCAGAAGTACGGGAAAACCTTATTATTGCCGAAACGGAACTTGAGCACGAAGTCCTTCTTTTTCTTTCGGCCGAAGTAAAAAAACAGATTACCGAAATTGAACTGGCAATAAATGCCATTCAAAGCATTGATGTCTATCTGGCCAAAGCAAGGATGGTTCAGACGATGAAATTAAATACTCCTATCCTATTGGAAGATGCCGTTCAAATTGAAGTCTGGGATGGACATTTTCTTCCGCTGGAAAAGCAATGTGCCGAAAAAGGACTGCGCTACCAGCCGCTTGACGCGACATTCGATAACCAAACGATTGTAATCAAGGGCTCCAACATGGGAGGTAAAACGGTTTTGCTCCAGACCATCGGGTTCCTTCAACTAATCAGCCAGATAGGATTTTGGGTACCGGCAAAACGGTTTCGATCGCGGGTATTTAAACACATTCAATTCATCGGAATCGAACACAATTCCAGAGAAATTGAAGGATTGAGCAGTTTTGGGAAAGAAGTTTTTCAGCTCAGTCATCTTTTAGATAAGCTTGACGAACCGGTTCTAATTCTGATCGATGAATTTGCCAGGACTACTAACTCCATGGAAGGCGAGGCTTTGACTGCAGCTCTGCTGGAAACATTTTCAGAAAAAAATACAGTGAATGCCTTTTTGTCAACCCATTTCACTCATTTGCCTTTAACCGGACAGGCATCGGTTTACCGGATGAAAGGACTCAACTATGATGCATTTGAAGAGGAATACTCTCAGGGCGAAAACCTTGATATAACCAATCGCATCAAATTATTAAACCAGCATAATGATTACAGCGTTGTCAAAGACACTTCAGATTTGCCCAGTTATGATGCACTTCAGATTGCGGAATCACTGGGGTTAAGCAAAGAATTAATTGATCGCGCCATTGATATTTTAGGAGGAAAAAATGAATAGATCAAATTTGGACCTCGATCCAAAAAAGATTGACTATGCCCGCGAAATCTCGAAAAAGATAACGCAACCCGTTCAGGATTATATTTCCGGACATACCACCGTTTCGGTTGAGCGGACCACCTTGCGGATGCTGGGTGCTGATGGCATTGACGCCAACGAAGTTCCGGTCCCCAATCTCATTATTCAGCAATTGAAAGAACGGGTAGGCGAAGGTGCCGCCAAGTTTTATATCAACGCTTTATTGAAAAAAGGTTTAACACCGGGGGCATTGAATAACGAAATTGCAAAAGGACTTGATATTTCAACTCTCGAATGGGCTGAATCTTTACAAATTGAAAAGAAAGCCGCCGAATTGGTTCGGTCGTTTTCTTCGCGTGTCAAGGAAAATGTAAGCTTCCGGAACGATAAGCTGACTCAGTACAACAGCACTCAAAGCACCCCGCTGCTCTATTTAATCGTTGCCACCGGAAACATTTACGAAGATGTGAAGCAGGCACAGGGAGCTGCCATTCAGGGAGCCGATGTGATCGCGGTGATACGCACAACCGGACAAAGCCTACTCGACTATGTTCCTTATGGCCCAACCACCGAAGGATTCGGAGGCACCTATGCCACTCAGGAGAATTTCAAAATCATGCGAAAAGCACTGGATGAGGTTGGTGAGAAAATTGGTAAATATGTTCGTCTGGTCAATTACTGTTCCGGACTTTGCATGCCTGAAATTGCCGTCATGGGCGCATTGGAGCGGCTCGATATGATGTTGAATGACTCGATGTATGGCATACTCTTCCGCGACATCAATATGTACCGCACCTTTGTGGATCAGAAGTTTTCGAGAATGGTCAATTCTTTTGCCGAAATCGTCATCAATACCGGCGAAGACAATTATCTGACGACTTCGGATGCCTTCGAAAAAGCCTACACGGTAACCGCTTCACAGTTTATCAATGAGCAGTTTGCCTATGAGTCGGGTATGCCTGCGCGGCTAATGGGTTTGGGTCATGCTTTTGAAATGAATCCCGAAATGAAAAATGGATTCCTGTTTGAGATGGCTCAGGCACAAATGGCCCGTGAGATTTTTCCTGAAGCGCCATTAAAATACATGCCTCCAACCAAATACATGACCGGCGACATTTTCAAGGGATATGCCATGAACACGCTTTTCAACTTCATTGCCAAATCGACCAATCAGGGAATCCTGCTGCTGGGAATGCTTACAGAAGCTATTCATACGCCTTTTATGCAGGACAGGTACTTGGGTGTTGCCAATGCAAAATATGTTCTGAATAACATGGCCGATTTTGCCGATGATATTGAATTCAGGAAGGATGGCATCATGCAGACCCGGGCAAGGGATGTATTGGAACAATCCATTTCTTTTCTTGAACAGATCAACGAAAAAGGATTGTTTAACGCGATTGAGCAAAGGATGTTTGCCGAGGTTGCCCGGCCCAAGAATGGGGGTAAAGGACTGGATGGAGTCTATGAAAAGACAGAAGGATATTACAATCCCATGTATTCATTTTTAGAGCGCGATTTGAAGATTAATTAGAACGGAGGAACTATGCAACTCATCAAACCCTATGGAGATACTTTGAACGATGGAGCGGTTCAGCTTTCGTTTACTTTGCCTGTATCAAACGGAGCCAAAGCCATTGAAGCGGCCATTCAGTATGCCAAAAAACTGGGATTTACTGAAGCCGAAGTCGTTAACTCACATTCGCTTTCCGACGATTTTACTTTTTTTGTGGTTTACGGAAAGACCTCAATGGCGATCGATTACGATAAAATTGTGGTCGAAGAAATTGAAAAACCGATGGATTTTTATGGAGTAAACAGCTACATCAAAGAACACATC
>JBAWZG010000083.1:0-17017 GCA_037143155.1 Bacteroidia bacterium | reverse complement strand
CCGCTTCGGAACTGGTGCAAAACCATCGATGCTGCCCGCGTCGACCTGAAATCGTTCAGCAACGACATTTACCTGAAACTGAGTGCCGGTGCCTTGCAGCCAGTCCTGAACACGCTGAAAACATTTGCGGAACTGGGAGTCTGGCTTGAAATTATCAACCTGGTGGTGCCCAGCTGGACTGACAATTTAGATATGATTAAACGCATGTGCAATTGGCTCGTTGAAAATGGCCTGGCGAATGCTCCGCTTCATTTCGACCGTTTCCATCCCGATTATAAACTAACTCAATTGTCGGCCACACCGATTGGTGTGCTGACTCAGGCCCGTGATATCGCACTTGCCGCTGGGATTAAATACGTTTACATCGGCAATGTTCCCGGACTCGATGCACAAAATACAATCTGCCCGAAATGCCACGAAATGGTGGTGGAGCGCAAAGGATTTACGCTTATTCAGAATAGACTCGTGAAAGGTGCCTGTGGTAAGTGTGGTGAAAAAATCCCCGGAGTATGGGAATAGCTGTTCAATCATATCAACTTCAGTTAAAATAATTCCTACTTTTACCAGTCGAATTGGTTCCGCGATTGACCTCAGTCAACCCGGACTAAAAAGGGAATCCGGTACGATGCCGGAGCTGTACCCGCAGCTGTATGCCTCTAAAAAGCTTTTTGTAATCCCCGCCACTGCCCCGAATACCCGGGACGGGAAGGCCGCAAAAAGTGAGGTGAGCCAGAAGACCTGCCAATTCAAGAAAATTTATTCGAATCTTCGGGAAAAAAGATCGGTGAAAGGCAAATGCAATTTCCTTTTCATTTCTTCCGGGGCAAATCATTTTTAGTAACTTATAACGCTATGAAAATCAGTAAAAATGTTCTGGTTGCTTTTATACTTCTATTGATGATGACACCAAAAACTCAGGCACAATCTGACGCACAAAAGCCAATTCGGCTGGCCATTTCCGGAATGACTCATGGCCACATTGCCTTTATTTTAGGCCGGAAAGACAAAAGCGATTTTCAACTGGTGGGAGTTTATGAACCCAATACCGAATTAGCACAAAGGCTGTCGAAAAAGTACGGATTTGATCCCAAACTGATTTACCACAATCTGGAGAATATGTTGGATCAGGTCAAGCCTGAAGCTGTTGTGGCATTCGGATCGGTTTTCGAACACCTGGCAACCGTTGAAGCCTGCGCCCCGCGCGGTATCCATGTGATGGTTGAAAAACCGCTGGCTACAACAGTAGAACACGCTCAACGGATGTTTGAACTTGCCGAAAAGTATCACATCCATCTGTTAACCGATTTCGAAACCTCCTGGTACCCGACCACTGCAAAATCGTTTCAGCTGGTGAACGACAGCAACTATGTGGGAAACATCCGGAAAGTTGTTATTCACGACGGGCATCAGGGACCGAAAGAAATTGGATGCGAAAAGGAATTTCTCGATTGGCTGACCGATCCGGTTCAAAATGGTGGCGGTGCTTTGATCGATTTTGGCTGCTATGGCGCCAACCTGATGACCTATCTGATGAAAGGCGAACAACCCGTTTCAGTTACCGCGGTTACCCAGCATTTCAAACCCGAAATTTATCCGAAAGTTGACGACGAAGCCACCATCATTGTGAGTTATCCCAAAGCGCAGTGCATTATTCAGGCCTCGTGGAACTGGCCATTTGGTCGGAAGGATATGGAGATTTACGGTGACAAAGGCTATCTGGTTGCCGTCAACAACAAAGATATGCGGATGAGAAAAGGAGCGATGAAGGTTGAACAAAGCAAAGAATTTACAACAAAAAATATAACCGTTTACGAAGATCCGTTTTCGTATTTTTTCGATGTGATCCGCGAAAAAATAAAAATGACCAGTTATGATCCGTATGCTCTGTCCACAAACATCACGGTGGTTCGGATTCTGGATGCAGCAAGGGAATCGGCCAAAACCGGGAAAACCGTAATTCTGAAAAAGTAAAATGAGAAAGACTTTATTTATTCTGAATGTACTTTTGCTGTGCCAGTTTGCAGTTCAGGCACAGGATGCCAAACGGATTGTTTCTTTGGTTCCATGGGTAACCAAAAGTTTGTACCTGATGAACGAACAGAGCCGCCTGGTGGGCTGTACCAGCTTTTGCCCGGTTGAAGCTGCCGATAAAATTGAGGTGGTGGCCAATGCAATGAACATCAACATCGAAAAAGTGCTTTTGCTGAAACCCGACGTGGTGATTGCCTCGTCGTTAATCAAACCCGAAACCATCGATAATTTGCGGAAGCTGGGTCTGAAAGTCGTTTACCAAGCTTATCCCAAATCGTTTGAAGAGATTTGTGCCTATTTCATTCAGATAGGCGAATTGGTAGGTCAGGGAGCAAAGGCCAAAAACATAGTTTCGCAACAAAAAGAGCGCCTGGCAAAATTGAAAGCAGGCATTCCGGCCGATAAAAATCCAAATATATTCATTCAGATTGGAGCAAAACCTTTATTCTGCGCAGTGCCTGATACGTTTATGGACGATTTTATCAGTTTTTCAGGAGGGAAAAATATTGCTGCCGGATTAAAATTGGGAAGTGTTACCCGCGAATATGTTCTGAAACAAAATCCAGATGTCGTATTTATCGTCACCATGGGCATCGTAGCTCAGGAAGAAAAAGATACCTGGCAGAGTTATCAATCGCTTTCGGCAAGCAAAAGCAAGAAGATTTTTATTTTGGATGCCGATCAGACCTGTAGCCCGACGCCAATTTTGTTTGTGGATGCGCTGGAGGAAATGATTAAGCTGATGTACTAAAAATAGTTCCAGGTTTCAGGTTCAAAGTTCCAGGTTTCGTTGGAACAATGAATGACTAAATGACAATAAATGACTGGAATTGACAAGATGCTTTACTCGTAAAAGTGAGAAATTAACTGGTTTAGAGATGCAGAAAAAATACCTTCGGTGGGTTGTTTACCTTTCAGGATTGATGGTTCTGCTGGTGGCTTCAGTGGTTCTGTCGCTGTCGGTGGGTGAAATGAATCTCGGATTCATGGATATTTTTAAAATCCTACGGGAAGGAAATACCAGCATGGAATACACCATTGTGAGCCAGATCCGGCTTCCGCGCGTACTGCTCGGAATCGCAGTGGGTGGTTCGCTCAGCCTTTCCGGAATATTGCTGCAGGGCGTTTACCGCAATCCGCTGGTTGAACCTTATACATTGGGGATTTCAGGAGGTGCATCCTTGGGCGTGGCCTTTGCTATTGTGTTTGGTTTGCATCAGCTTATCGGCTCATTCATCCTACCCGCAAGTGGTTTTATCGGTGCGTTTCTCATCATTTTCGTGGTTTATACCATCAGTTCCAGATCGGGCCGAATCAATATTCAAAGCATGTTGCTCACAGGAGTAATGGTGAGTTTCATTTCTTCATCGTCGATGATGCTTCTCATGGCAACCACCAGTTCCGAAAACCTGCATGGAATTATTTTCTGGATCATGGGTTCGCTCGACGAACCGGATATGTCGCTCATATACATTACCATGGTGATGGCATTTTCCTCGCTGGTAGCTTCGTATTTTTTTGTTCAGCCGCTTAATGCTTTGCGACTTGGCGAAGAAAAGGCAAAACACCTCGGAATAAACACCGATACCACAATTAAACTTCTGTTTCTGCTGGCTTCGCTGTTGGCCGGAGTTTGCGTGGCTGTTGCCGGAGTCATCGGTTTTGTCGGTCTGATTATTCCTCACCTGATGCGCCTTTTGGTTGGTTCCGATTACCGGATTTTACTGGTCAGCTCTTTTCTTTCTGGTTCCATCTTTCTGGTTTTATCCGACATCATTGCCCGAACCATTATTTCGCCCAACGAACTGCCCATTGGGGTAATCACAGGTATTGTTGGTGGTATCGCGTTTTTAATCATGATGAGCCGTACTTCGGTTCGATCATTGAAAACCAACGGATAATGACCAGTATTCTAAACATACAAAATCTTTGCTGCGGATATCCGAAATTTCAGTTATCAGATATCAACATTGATATTAGCAAAGGTTCCTTTGCCGGAATTATCGGGCCAAACGGTTCAGGAAAAACAACACTTTTTCGAGCGATTACCGGAACCTTGGGTATTCATTCAGGTAAAATTTTGCTCAATGAACAAAATCTTCGGAAGCTTTCGCCACGGCTGAGAGCACAGAACATCGCCATTGTAAGCCAGTTCATCGAAGCAGGAGAAATGAGTGTCGAAGATTATGTGCTGATGGGACGGATTCCCTACCACAGTCGTTTTAGCTTTTTTGAAGGTGAGGAAGATTTCGAAATTGCCCAAAAATATATGGAAATGACTGATACCTGGCGGTTCAAAGACCGGTTGATGTCTGAATTGAGTGGTGGTGAACAGCAACTTGCAGCAATCGCCCGTGCCCTGACTCAGCAACCACAGTTGCTTCTGCTCGACGAACCAACTTCGCACCTCGACATCACCCATCAGGTTCATATCCTGAATGTGTTGCAGCAACTGAATCAGGAGATGGGTTTGTCGGTTTTAATGGTCATTCATGACCTGAATCTGGCATCGGAATATTGTGACCGGCTTATCCTGGTTAATCAGGGCAAGATTCATACCCAGGGCACTCCGGAAGAAGTGCTGACTTTTCAACACATTGAGGATGTCTATCAAACGGTTGTAGTGACCCAATCCAATCCATTGTCGGGTAAACCAGCTGTTTTTCTGGCTTCCCGAAAAGTGTTGAAAGAAATTCAGGAAAGATTATCTAAACCATGATTCGTCTGATTTTATGATGGACTTTGATTTTGAAAATTGAATCATTAAAGTTCATTGAAAGGTTTTGGTGAGCTGTTTAAAAAGCTGTAAATTCATCTAAATTTTAACATTCATGCTATGAATCCCTTAATTGATAATTTCGTCATTTCAAAACGAATTGCCGTGGTTGGTATGTCGCGTTCAGGAAAAAAATTCGGGAATATGGTTGTCAAAGAACTGAAAACAAAAGGCTATGAAATCTTTCCGGTACATCCGGAAGCAAAAGAGATTGATGGTATAGCCTGTTATCCTGATTTGAAGAGCTTAAACGGGAAAGTAGATGGAGTTTGGATTTCAATTCCACCCAAAAAAGTGCCGGCAATTCTGGAAGAAGCTGCCGGAATTGGACTGAAAAATATCTGGCTTCAACAGGGTGCCTGGTCGAATGAGGTGCAGCAAAGTATTGACCAGCTTGGGCTTCCGGTCATTTCCAAAAAGTGCATCCTGATGTACGCTCATCCGGTTCATTTGGTTCATAAATTTCACCGGACTATCAAAGGCATTTTTGGCGGACTGTAATTCAACCTTCGCATGAATGCAAAAACAAAAAATGCCCATAGATTTTTGGCTATTTTTATTGCCTGTTTCAAAACAAAAAACCTTATGAATTCCGTTTAAACTTCAAGAGTAAAACTTTCAAATGGCATAGAGATGCCGTGGCTGGGACTTGGTGTATTTCAGTCGAAGGAAGGGCCGGAGGTTGAAACTGCTGTAAAATGTGCTCTTGAATCTCCCGATTTTCAAAAGAAAGGCTGATCTCATGTGACCAGCCTTTGTGATGTTATATTTTGGATTGATTAGCTTTTAAGATTTACTACTTGACTGTCATGCGTATCTCATTTTTTAAAGCCAGCCCGTTGGGAGTCATCGTCCATGTTTTGCCAGTCATATCTCCATCCCACATATTCTCGGTGTTTTCAATATCGAAGATGATGTCAGCCAGATTTTTATTCAGGAAAACAGATTTGCCTTCAGGTACTTTCAGGATCATCGAAACTTCCTGTTCGCGCCATTTGGCATCATCTTTCAGGAAATAATACGGATCGAACCGAAGAGTAGAATCTTTCTGGGAAAAATTGTATTCAATTTGTTCCACATTTTTTTGTGCATCTTCGGTACTGCTTCCACGTGCGCGTTTCTTCACCAGGAGCAAATATTCCCCGGTACTGCTTTTTTCAACTGTAAACTGAGGATGTCCGAGCATCTTTTCCTTGCCGTTCACCATGGCAATTTTCATGCGGTCGAGCGAAATATGATCTTCAATCATCGATGAATACAAGTCGTCAGTTGTTTCCAGATAAAGCGTTTTGCAGGTCGCACAATCAACCTTTTGAGTGATGGTCTGGCTCGTTTGCTTGCCGAAGTTTCCAACCTGATTAACACCTATGACAATTAACACAATGAGTGCAACCAGCCAAAGTCCGAAGGAACCCAATCCGATGATTTTGTTATTGGTTTTGTACCTGAACAACAGTTTTGTACCTACAAAAAGCAGCAGTAAAATCGGAATTCCGGCTAAGATTGAAATTGCAATTAACGAAATAAAATATGCCTGAGGACTAATAAATTGATGTAGCAAGCCGGTCATATTAATATTGCTATCCAGTCCAAACGACCACGGGCCTCCGTGGATAAAAGACTCTCCAACAGCGATTGAGGCAACAAATCCGATGAGACTTCCAATTCCGATAATGATAAGAATTATCCCAAAAATGAGGATACTAACCCGTAAAACTACCCTGAAAATGCTGGTAACCACATCGCCAAAATGTTCCCTGCGGATATTTCCATCGGTTGCAGAAGTATTTTTATATCGGTTGATATTCTCTCCAACTTCATTCACATCCTCGCGGATTGTTTTTTCGATATTAAAAACCGTCGCTTCCTTACCTTTCATTTCAAGCTTCTGTGCGGTGGTTTTGGCTTTCGGCACAACGATCCACAGGACTAAATAAATCAAGAATCCTGCACCGCCCATAAAAATGGAAAGAACAAAGAGGATTCGTAGAATAACGACATCGATATTAAAATAGGCACCCATTCCGGAGCAAACTCCCCCAAGAACGCGGCTGTCGCCATCACGATATAAACGGCGTCGCAGTTTTTGATTACCGTCCTGAAATGTTCCTTCAGTTTGTGGATTCGCTGAGGTATTTTCATCTCCGGGTTCCATAAAGTCTTCAGGTTTACCCATTCGTGCAATGACTTCGTCAACCATCGCATCGGTAATTACCTCCACTTTATTTCCGGTTTTTTCGATGAACAGTTCGGCAATTCGTGCTTCAATGTCCTGAAGTATTTCCTGACCTTCTTCAGCAACGCCAAAATGACGGTTCA
Source organism: Bacteroidia bacterium (assembly GCA_037143155.1). GTDB lineage: Bacteria > Bacteroidota > Bacteroidia > Bacteroidales > Prolixibacteraceae > Aquipluma. The sequence goes on along the minus strand of JBAWZG010000083.1, from coordinate 9,891 downwards.
GCATATGCAGGTAACGTTGAAGTTTTTCGAAAGCATCATCGTCAATGTGGAAGATACTTCCACTTATATTTATTGTAAATGTCTTTTTCATGTTATATAATTTTCGATTTATTTTTCTTTATACAGTGAATGATCTATTTATGTTCCTTGATCATCCGGACTGCTTCAACTAATTCATCCCACGATTCGCCCATTTCGTTCAGGAAATTGCGACCATCATCAGTAACCTCGTAGTATTTACGGGGTGGTCCCTGAGTTGATTCCTCCCATTTGTAGGTAAGTAATCCGTCATTTTTCAGACGGGTTAGCAGAGGATAAAGGGTTCCTTCCACGACGATCATCTTCGAGTTTTTTAATTCCTCGATGATGTCGCTTGCATACAAAGGTTTTCCATCGATTACCAGCAGGATGCAGTATTCGAGAACGCCTTTGCGCATTTGAGCTTTTGTGTTGTCCAGATTCATTGTTGTTTCCTCCTAAAATTTGTTTTCAATCGATCTCCTCCATTTTTCCCATTCGGGTCATCTGTCCATTTCGGCTTCAACTTTTCTTTTTTCTGAGCATGGTGATTTTTTTTCATGGCTTTGAGGTTTTAAAGTGTCTACCTTCTTTAGCATTGTTATTGGCTTTACAAACATACGAATAATAAATGGAACTATGCTACACAAAGTACTGAAATTTTTAATATTTTTCAAAATAGTTTATAAATTGCTGGTATACAGCAAATAAATAGAAGTATAAAAGTATTTAGTTTTTGAATTGGAGGAATAATGTCATCAAGTTGAGTTGCAGATGTGTGATATTTTGGTGAACAGTCCGTGTTAACGTCGCAGAATTTACACTTTGCCGGAATCGATTCTGAAAATATTTGGTGCTCCCTCAATCAGAATCATGGATTCACGAAAAAAGAAAACCGCCCCAAAGTTGCTTTGAGACGGTTATTTCATTTTGTGCTCTTGAGGTGGTTATATTTCACATAAACGGACCTATTGTTTCATGAAATATTTGGAATTCAAATGTAGATTCTTGAAATTCATTCCGGCTATAAATTGAGCTCTATTTTGTGTATGGGACTGTATTTGTGTCGAATGGTACAATTTAGACAGTGAACCGATAAATTTCAGAAAAACAGTCTGGCAGAACAGTGTAATTGTATCTCTATTTTCGTTGAATTGATTTAAAATAGGGTTTCGGCCCATTCCCGTTTCAGTAAACTGAAGACTTCCAGATCGATGTATTCGTGATTATGACGTTCGCCGGCCCGTTCGATTCCTTCGAACGAAAAGCCAAGCCGACGCGGAATTGCAGCGCTTTTATCATTTCCGATTCCACACCGGATCTGAATGCGGTTCATTTCCATGTTTCGAAATGCAAGATTGACCATTTTCCGGGTAGCTGCAGTGGCCACTCCTTTGCCGGTCATCTTTTCGGTTAACCAATATCCAATTTCAATCTTATCGTTGATCCGGTCAGCATCTTTAAAGCCAATTAATCCGGCAAATTCGTGTTTATACCAGATCACATAGACTTCATCCCGGATTGAAAGAGGTTTTTCCAAGATGGATCGGACAAATTTCTCGGTATCGGCAACCCGAATTGTAAAATCGACGAATGGAAGCCATTTCCGAAGGAACTTCCGGTTTTGGTCGATGGCATTGAAAATTGTCTCAGCATGCGCAAGATTCAGTTTTTCCAGAAATTGGTTTTCGTCAATGGTCAGTTTTTCCATGTAATTCAGGTTCGAAAAAATGTTAGAATCAATAGCCAAAATACAACAAAAAGATGAATCTTTTATTCGGTTACTGATTTGATTATCTTTGTTCCTATCCTGAAACCCATTTGCAAATTTTAACTGGTAAATGACTGGCATCTGAAGATTTCAAAACTTGCTGCAATGAAGAAAACTGTATTACTATTTGGTCTTACTTGCTTGTTGATTAACCTGAATTGTGCTTTCGCTGTAACAAAAGTGCAAATCGAAACCGATCTCGGAACAATCAAAATCATGCTATATGACGAAACGCCCTTACATCGCGACAATTTTGTCAAACTTGTAAATGACCGTTTTTATACTGACTTACTTTTTCATCGTGTAATTCAGGGATTTATGATACAGGGCGGAGACCCGGATTCAAAAAATGCTGAACCGGGCAAGCGGCTTGGCGAAGGTGATCTGGGGTACACCATCGCCCCTGAATTCATTCCAAAATTCTTTCACCATCGGGGTGTTTTGGCTGCTGCCCGCGAGGGTGACCAAACAAATCCTGAGAAACGCTCTTCTGCCTCACAATTCTATATTCTTCAGGGAAAAGTGTTTCGATCAGGAGAATTGGATACGCTTGCCATAAATCTGACTGAAAAAAGAAAGCTCAGCTTATTTCAAATCAGAGTTAAAGAAATTGAACCTGAATTGAACAAACTCATGGCAGAAAGAAAACAGGATGAGCTGAATGCCCGGATAAATAAAATAAAAGCTGAGGTAACTATTGAAGCGGCAAACTTGTCGCCTATTACTTTTTCAGAAGAACAGCGAAGAGCTTATACTACCATCGGCGGTTATCCGTCGCTTGATAATAACTATACTATATTTGGCGAAGTGTTTGAAGGACTGGAAGTGCTGGATAAAATTGCTGCACAAGCTACGGACCAGTTCAACCGGCCACTTCAGGATATCAAATTCAGGATAACAATGCTCAAATAAACAGATGTAAAATCAAATTTAATAATAACCTAAGTATCTAACCAACAAGTTTTTTATCATGAAACGAATTGTAATTTTTTTAATTCTTGTTTTTAGTTTTGGTGTGCTGTTTTCTCAGAATTCAGGAAGTGAAATGCTATCACTTTCACAGATCAAAAAGAATGTGAAAACCAAACGCGTCAGCAGTTTTGATAAAACAGGCGGAAACGGAGATTGCCTGGGTGGGATTAAAACTGGCGAGAAAATTATCATCATGGACGTAAAAGGGGCTGGTATCATCGATCATATCTGGATTACCATTGCTCCTGAAGCCGGTAAACTCAGTCGTAATGACATTATCCTCCGAATGTACTGGGATGGAAACACGTTCCCGTCAGTTGAAGCACCTATCGGGCCGTTCTTTGGTAACGGCTGGGATGAAGCATACAATTTCGTATCTGTTCCACTTTCTGTCACGCCCGGTTGGGGAAAATCGTACGTCAGTTATTTTGCCATGCCTTTTGCAAAAGGTGCAAAAATTGAAATCGAGAACCAGACCGGCGAAAAAATTAATTCCTTCTATTTTAACATCGACTATACCGAGATGCCTGAATTACCTGAAAACTCCGGTCGGTTTCATGCCTGGTTTAACCATGAACTTACCGAAGCGCTTCCGGGAGGCGAAAATGAATGGGGAACATTGGGCGAAACGGGTAAAAACCCTAATGGAAAAGGCAACTACGTTTTTGCTGACATTCAGGGAAAAGGGCAGTTTGTGGGAGTAAATTACTATGTCAACTGTCCGACGCCAATGTGGTATGGCGAAGGCGATGAAATGGTCTTTCTTGATGGCGACACGATACCAACGTTGAATGGCACCGGGACAGAAGATTTTTTCAATACCTCCTGGTGTCCTAAAGAACTGTTTGAGCATCCATACTTTGGATATCCACGGGTAAATAACGAAACCGGCTGGCTCGGGCATACCCATATTTACCGCTATTTTATTACCGATCCGGTGTATTTCGATAAATCGTGCAAGTTTACGATCGAACATGGTCACAACAATAACCTGACCCTCGACCTGGCTTCTGTGGCATACTGGTATCAGGATAAAGCTTCGAAACTTCCACGTTCATTTACTAAGGAAGAACGTCAGTTTAAACCAATCATCGGGGCCGTTGAAATCCACAAATGGCGCGATGCATGGAGGATTGAAAACGGCAGTAAAACCCAGTTGTGGGGTGACGAAAAAAGAGAAAAGAAGTAACTGAGATAAAATAGTCAGAGCCTCAGTTGGAGTGAGGCTCTGACTATTATCATTTGTCTCAAGCAAATTCCTGTAAATGCAGTTTATTTCAGCAGAATTCTGGCAGTCCTCCGGCTTTTTTGCTCAACATAAACGGTGGGTCCGGCAGTGATTTGAGCCACAGTTTCAGGAGAGTAATAAAAAGGCAAGTTTATAATGGCACGATAGTTCCGTTGATCAGGTTTTTAACCCCAATTATTTCGTCAATGCTTTCCCAGAATACAAAGTGTCCACGTAGAATGTAATTTTCCCGGACAATTTTTGTAGCCTGTTCTAGTTTAGGAACCCAGCATATTGGTATTGAAATTATACGCTTATCTGATAAGTGGAATGAAATATTTTCATCATCAAATACAATGTAACTAAAGGTTGGCATTGAAGAGAAGGCATAGGGTTTACCTCTTTTTATATTCTTTTCTTCTAATGTCTTTACAGTGCTCATACCATGATTTTTTAATAAGTTGAAAATTTTCAATTATTATCCGCCTCAATTTTATCCGCTCAGTTTTCGAAAAGCCATTATTATCAGCAAGTATTACTATTTCTCCTTCTTTTAGCCAATATTTACACTCCTTTCTCCCATCAACAATGTGTATATGAATGGGCTCGCCGCAATCATAACTGGTAAAGAAAAAAATAATCGAGCCAATTTTAAGAACTGTTGGCATTTCAGATTTATTTGAAACAAAACTACAAAACTAAATAGAAAAAGCCAATATTGAAATTAAATTATCTTGCAAGAAATTGTTATTCATTGGTTTACTGAATAATTCGTCCGGTTATTTCAGCAGCATTCTGGCAGTCCTCCGGCTTTTTTGCTCCACGTAAACGGTGCGTCCGGCAGTGATCTGATTCACAGTTTCAGGAGTATAATAGCGGATGGTAATCAATTCGAGACCGATATTGTATTTTACCTCAAATTTTTGCTGTAATTGGCTGATCAAGGATTCAATTCCTTGTTCAGGTTCATCGAAAGCCAATGAAAGATCAAGTGCCGACTGTTGCAACAGTCCGACTTTTAGGCGGTATTTGGCGCACAGGCTAAACACATCCGAAACGCTGTTGATGCTGATAAACGAATAATCGTTAGGAGTCAAGGTAATCAAAGCCATGTTCTTTTTCACAATGATTACCGGAATCAGTTCAAGGATATGTTCGACAGCGTGAATGATGGTACCCGCCTTTTCCGGCTCGAGAAACGACCGCACGAAAAGTGGAATATTCTTATTCTGAAGGGGTTTTATCGTCTTTGGATGGATGACTTTTGCTCCTGAATACGACAATTCGATGGCTTCTTTATATGACAATTCATCAAGCTTTTGAGTATTGGGGAAAAAGTCGGGATCGGCATTCAGGATTCCAGGCACATTTTTCCAGATGCTTACTTCTTCGGCATCGAGCAGGTTAGCCAGAATAGCAGCCGTGTAGTCTGAACCTTCGCGCCCAAGCGTGGTTGTTTGATTGGTCAGCGTTCCCCCGATAAATCCCTGTGTAATGTATAAATCTTCCGATTCGAATGTAAACAGCCGTTTGGCCAACCGCAGCGAAAGTTCCCAGTTGATGTTGGACTCGCGATACTGATCGTCAGTTTTCAGGCAGTTTCGTACATCGATCCAATGATTTTTCAATCCTATTTCGTTGAAATACAGGCTAATTATTCTGGTCGAAATCAGCTCGCCGAAAGCTACAATCTGATCGTATTCGTAGTCGAAATTCATGGAAGGTTCGTTTTTGAAACGACTACTGATCTGCTGAAACAGTTTCTCAACTTCCGGAAGTTCAGTAGGTTTTCCCCAAAGTTCGGTGATAATTCCGTCGTGGTAATTTTTTACTTCCTGAAAAATGTTCCATACTTCCGGATCCTGACTGAAATATTTCCGGGCAACAATCTCGAGTGCATTGGTTGTTTTTCCCATGGCCGAAATGACCAACACCTTTTTTGCAGGATACATTTTCAGAATATTCACCGAATTACGAACCGCATCAGCCGAGCTGACGGAGGCACCTCCGAATTTAAAAACCTTCATGATTGATCAGAATTAATTGATTGAACAAAAATAGGAATTTGGCACAGTCAAACTAATTTTAAAGTAAAAGTTTATCGGAAAAAGGAAATGGAAAAAACGAACTATTTGGTGGATTTGTAACGATTGTTACACCCTGAGTTCTTTCATAGTTTTACTTTTACGCCCATTCAAAAGGATTCATGACAAAGACCAAAATACTCAAAAAACTCCGGAAGTTCCATAAATGGCCGGGAATCGTAATCACGCTGTTCGTTATTCTGTTTTCTGTTTCAGGAATTCTGATGAATCACCGAAGCGGAATTTCGGCCGTCGACATCAAACGGTCTTGGCTGCCGGCCGAATACAGCTACCAAAACTGGAATAAAGGGGCAGTGAAATCAGTTTGCCTGCTGGGTGGCGATTCCGCACTGGTTTATGGAAACATTGGAATCTGGCTCAGCTCTGATCATTTCCGGACATTTCAGGATTGGAATTTCGGATTCCCTTCAGGAATAGACAATCGAAAGATTTCAAAAGTTATAAAAACTCCGGATGGGAAACTCTTTGCCGGAACCTATTTTGGGTTATTTCAATATTTGCAGAAGCAGCAGGGATGGCAAAAAATACGGGTCCCGGGTTCAGAAGAACGGATCACCGATTTGATTCTGAAGCAGGATGAATTGATCGTACAAACCCGTTCGTATTTGCTGAAAACCAAGGATGGAAAGTCTTTCCAGACGATCACACTTCCTGCTCCGGATGGCAATGACGGGAAAGCCAGTTTGTTCAAAACCATTTGGGTACTGCACAGCGGCGAAATTTGGGGCGATTTGGGAAAACTGGTGGTTGATCTGTTTGGTTTGGCCATCCTGATTATTTCACTCACCGGGTTGATGCATTTCGTTTTTCCTGGATGGCTGAAACGTCGCAGAGAAAGACAAAACAACAATGCCAAACTGGTGATGGTCAGGAATTTCAACCTGCGCTGGCACAATCGGCTGGGATGGATTTTCATTCCCTTCCTCATTTTCGTGACCATAACTGGTATGTTTCTCCGTCCGCCACTGCTGATTCCAATTGCCAATTCGGTGGTTTCTCCTATTCCGGGAACCGTGCTGAGTTCTCCAAATCCATGGTACGACAAGCTTCGCCGGATTTTGTATGACGATCAGCAGCACATTTTCATGTTTTCGACATACGACGGAATTTTCTATACCGACGAAAATTTTAAGGAACCGATGCACCGCATGATCAATGAACCGCCGGTGAGTGTGATGGGCAGTACTGTATTCGAAAAAAAGAGTGAAGGAAACTATCTGGTCGGCTCCTTTAACGGTCTGTTCCTCTGGAATCCTTTTGCTGGACAGCTTACCGATTACCTTTCCGGAAGTCCTTATGAGGCGCCACAGGTAATGGGACCACCCATATCAAAAGACATGATTGACGGCTACTTTTCCGATCAGTCAGGCCATGAATTCTATTTTGATTACAATCATGGCGTTTTACCTATCCGGAACAAGGTGAATTTTGGAACAATGAGTCCGGAAATCATCCGGAAAAGTCCTATCTCGTTGTGGAACTTTGCGCTGGAAGTTCACACCGGGCGAATCTTTGAATCGATCCTCGGAATGCTTTATATTCTCTATGTTCCATTGGCCGGAATCTGCATCCTGATTGTGTTGATCAGTGGATTTTTCATCTGGTGGATGGGATACCGAAAAACAAAATCAAAAAAATAGTTTGAGTAAAAGTCATTGGTACAGTCATCCTGAACTTGTTTCAGGATCCCAATGAATCGGTCGACAGACCCCGAAATAAATTCGGGGTGACCAGAGATTTATGGGAAACTGAATTCGGAAGAAAGATTTATTCTATACTTTTCAAAAATCCCGGCGCTCTCCGGTGTTTGGTGGCCTGTTCAAAGGCGAATGCCAATTTGATCAAAGTAGGTTCGCTCCAGGCACGACCAAAAAAGGAAATGCCAACCGGCAAGCAGTGTACAAAACCTGCTGGAACCGTGATAGCCGGATAACCTGAGATTGCTGCCGGTTCCGAACTTCCACCTCCAAAATGATCACCGTTTACCCAGTCGATCGTCCAGGCCGGACCATTGGTAGGAGCAATCAGGGCATTCAATTGGTGCTGATCCATCAATAAATCAATGCCCTTTTCCCGGGTCAGTTTTCTGACTTTAGCAAGTGCTTCCAGATAAACGGGTTCCTCAAGGCCATTGGTTTTTTCTGCCGATTCAAGGATTTCTTGTCCAAACCATTTCAGTTCAGTTTCCGGATTCTTTTTATTGAATTCGATCAGATCTGCCAACGATTGAACTTTCACACCAGAGCGGGTTTTCAGGTACCCATTCAGATCGGCTTTAAATTCCGAAATCAGTACCTGCCATTCCAATTTTCCCCATTCATCACGGTTTTCGAATTTCAGATTTTCAACGATGGTTGCACCGGAATCTTTCAATTTTTGGATAGCCTCAGTCATCAGTTTTTCTACTCCGGAATGGAATCCGAAAAAGTCGGAGGCAATCCCTATCCGGGCACCTTTCAGTCCATCAACTTTTAAATTGGATGTAAAATCCTGTTGTTTTTCTGCAAGCAAACCCAGTAATACGGCAGCATCGGTAACTGTTCTTGCCATTGGTCCGGCCGTATCCTGGCTGTGCGAAATCGGAATAATTCCGTCGCCGCTCCACAAACCGACTGTTGGTTTGATGCCAACAATACCGTTTATTCCTGAAGGGCAAACAATCGAACCATCGGTTTCGGTACCGATTCCTATTGCACACAAATTAGCCGAAACTGAGGCTCCGGTGCCGGAACTCGAACCGCACGGACTTCGGTCGGTGCAGAATGGATTGCGCACCTGTCCGCCGCGACCGCTCCATCCGCTCGATGATTTGTTTGAGCGGAAATTGGCCCATTCGCTCAGGTTCGTTTTTCCCAGAAGAATCGCTCCGGCCTCGCGCAACTTCTGAACGATAATTGCATCATTTTTTGCCGGACTCCCAAGCAAAGCAAGCGAGCCGGCAGTGGTTTGCATCTGATCACCGGTATCAATGTTGTCTTTGATCAGAATTGGAATTCCATGCATCGACCCGCGTATTTTTCCTGACTTGCGCTCCAAATCTAATTGTCTGGCAATTTTTAGGGCATCGGGATTAACTTCAATAACCGCCCGTAATTCAGTCCCATTTGTGTTAAGTCGCTCAATCCGGTTCAGATATTTTTGGGTAATTTCTTCGGAACTTAGTTTTCCTGAACTCATTCTTTCCTGAAGTTGAGTAATGGTCAGTTCATTCAGATCGAAATCAGCGTAATTTTCAGGAACATTGGGTTGAGTTGTTGGCTGAACACATGAGCTTAATGGTGCGAGAGCAATTGTTCCGCCACCCAATGCTGCGGTTTTGAAGAAGTTTCGGCGTTTCATATTTCAGAAATTAGAATTGAACCGACAATTTAGGAAAAAGGTTTTAGTTCTTTAATAGATTGAAAAAGAAAAGTCGCTCCGGAATTTTCCAAAACGACTTTTGTAATTTTTAAAAGTCAAAATTACCTATTCTGATACTGCTTTTCGTAATAGCTTTGATAATCGCCGCTGGTCACGTTTTCCATCCATTCGGTGTTGGCAAGGTACCAGTCGATGGTTTTTTCGATGCCTTCTTCAAACTGAAGGCTCGGCACCCAATTGAGTTCTTTTTGCAGTTTGGTGGAGTCGATTGCATAGCGCAAATCGTGTCCGGCCCGGTCTTTCACGTAGCTAATCAGCTTTTCTGAAGTTCCGGTTTCACGCCCGAGTTTACGGTCCATAATGCGGCACATCACTTTGATCAAATCGATGTTGGTCCATTCGTTGTGTCCTCCAATGTTGTAGGTATCGCCGTTTTT
>JBAWZG010000082.1:0-17721 GCA_037143155.1 Bacteroidia bacterium | reverse complement strand
ATGACAAATAACCTTTCCTGACATTCATGAACATTGTCCTTCAAAATGTCAACACCGTAGATGCTCGAAACCGCGATTACCGCATATCGCTCCCATTCCAACTGGCTTTTCGAGTAGCGGTTCTCCACCACCGCCAATTTCCGGCGCAGAATTTCGACCAGGAAATTTCCATCGCCACAAGCCGGTTCCAGAAAACGGGAATCAATCCGTTCGGTTTCCTGCTTGACCAGATCGAGCATGGCATTCACTTCGCGTTCGGCTGTAAAAACCTCGCCGTGGTCGCTTACCCGTTTTTTCGACTTGACCTGCTTTTCGGGTGTTTCATCTTTTCCAAAGTTTGCAGAATTTTGATTGGTGTCGCGCAAGGTGATTGTGGTTTGCGCATTTGGCCAAGTGTTCAGGCTCGAAAAAATCCACAAAAAAAGCGTGGACTCCGCCTTACCCGCATCCGAGGCCCTGAGAAGCCTACACAGTGTCGATAAGTCAAAAGCCCACGCCGTTTGGCGCGAGCATTCGCTTATTGAATCTGACACTGTGTTCGCTTAAAAAGGAAATTTCTCAGGTTTCGGATGCGCGAACAATAGCAAAATGCTATGTTAGAATTTTAAATTACAGTATTTTATCTTTATCTATTCGTTGTCATTTTTATTAGCCAAATATCCTATTTTATTCTTTGGTTTGTTCTTTAAACTTGTCATTTCGGTAAGCGCCTGATAAATATCGTTGAACTGCATATTCGTTTCAATCATAAAGCTTTCCAACTTCTGATTGAGTTCGGCATATCCTAAAGCGAATTGCCGCAGTGCGATAAAAGCCCGCACAATTTGTATGTTAATATCAATTGCTATTTCGCTCCGCAATACACTTGCCAGCATGGTTACACCATGTTCGGTAAATGCATAAGGGAGTTTTCGCGTACCGCCCCAACTTGAAATCACATTTTGTGACATCAAGTTGTCGAATACAGATTTTGAAAGCTGGAACATAAAGTCAGCAGGGAATCTGCGCGAATTCCTTTTCACCGCTTGATTAAGCACTCTTGTCTCAACGTCATAAAGTTCGGCAAGATCAAAATCGAACATCACCCGCTGGCCGCGAATCTCGTAAATTTTATTTTGGATAACTTGTAATTCCATCTGGATCGTTCTTTTTACAATCAGTTTTTTCGTAGGCCAATAAGAGCAAAATGCTATGTTAAAATTTTAAAAACTATTGTAAATCGTTGTATTGTCTGTTTTTATTCTTCTTCGTTTTTATTAGCCAAATATCCTATTTTATTCTTTGGTTTTGAATTTTGTTTTTTGTCGATATGCAGTTCAGCCAGGGATTGATTGATAAGTTCAATTTGCAAACGGGTATCTTCGTTAATGTCATTGTAATCAGTAAAAACTTCTTCGATATAGTCTTTTAGCGCCTGGAGCTCGGTATGAAGTTCTGAAACTCTATCTTCTGGGCTAATTGGCAGCATATTGCGGACTGCTACAAAAGCACGCATAATATTCATATTTATTTGAATCGCAGTTTTTGAATTTAACACACTGCTAAGCATTGCAACACCAAGTTCGGTAAAAACAAAAGGCTTTTTTCTTAAGCCCAGATTAACCGCATTGGACATCACAATTTGTGATTTCCAATGCTGAAACTCAATACCCGTAAGTTGAAACATAAAATCAGACGGAAAACGTTCAGAATTTCTTTTGACTGCCTGATTTAAAGCTCGTGTTTCCACTCCATAAATTTCGGCTAAATCACGATCAATCATAACGCGTTCACCACGAATGGTGTAGATCTGATTTTGAATATTAGAAGAATGGATTTGCAAATTTTCAGTCATAAAAAAATAGATGATTGTTAGTTTTTAATTGTAAATCATCATTCGATGTTAATATTTTAAATTACAGTATTTTATATCTTCGTTTTACAATACTTCACTTGTTTGTTTGATCTAACAAATATAGAATGTTTTAGGATTTTTTGTTAGTTTTCATAAAAAAGGAATTTTTAGATTATCATACCATTCAACACTCAATCTTTCTGATTCTTCTTCTCCAAAATTTCTATCTTCATTTTTGTATCTTCACCCGCAAATCCAAATTCCGCTATGAGCAACGGAGAAAGTATAAAAACCGGAAATCAAAGATGGTCGTATCGCGAAGGAACGATGGTTACAGCTGCGATCCTTTTGCTGGGCTTTGCTCTTCAGGCAGCCAGCGGTGGAACCGTACTCCGGATTGCAGGTTTTCCATGGAATATGCTGTCCGGATTGGTATTTCTGGTTTTACTTATTCTGGTATTTGTTCTCTGGCCCAAACATTCAATTATCAAAGGTTTGGGAAGTGTAAAAGCTGCCTTGCCAGCTATTTTAGGGTTTACATTTCTGGTTCTGCTCATGGGTTTTGTGAAACAGGACGTGGAGCCCCAAAACATTTTAGTTAAGGTTTTCGGATTAACGCATATGGTGAAGACCTGGCCGTTTATGCTCATCAACCTGTATCTGATGATTTTGCTGGGAATCATCACGCTTAAACGGCTAACTCCCATTAATTTTAAAAATGCCGGCTTTTTCCTGAACCATTTTGGCTTATTTCTGGTGCTGTTCTCAACTACTTTGGGAAGCAGCGATATGCAGCGCCTTACCATGAATTGTTACGAAAATCAGACAGAAAGCCAGGCGGTAGATCCTACAGGTAAAATTGTCGAGATGCCTTTTTCGATCAATCTGATTAATTTTGACATTGATGAATTTCGGCCCAAAGTCGCGATTGTTGATAATAAAAGCGGACAAATTGTTTTGAGTATGGGAAAAGCTCAACTCGAAATGATGGACCGGGATTCGTTTACTATCTCTTCGTATCACATCAAAGTGGAACAATTTCTTGAATCTTCAGGAAAAGCGGGAGATTCCTTTATCGGGACGAACGAATCTGGTTCAGCACCTTCTGCAAAAGTGACGGTAACCAATCCGACTGATAAAAGTAAAATTTCAGGATGGATTTTCAGTGGAAGTTACTCCCACCCACCGGAAATGATCCAGCTCAACGAAAGTTTTTCGTTGGCGATGTTGCCTCCGGAACCACGTAAATTCAGCTCCGAATTGAATATTCAAACAAAAACCGGTAAAACTATAAAGAAGATTATCGAAGTAAATTCGCCTTACAGTATCGAAGGATGGACGATATATCAGACCAATTACAATACCGAAATGGGTCGCTGGTCGAATCTGAGTGTTTTGGAGCTGGTTCGGGATCCCTGGTTGCCGCTTGTTTATCTGGGAATATTCCTGATGATGGCCGGTGCGGCATTCCTTTTTATCACCGGTAAACCAAAAAATGGAGGAACAGAATATGTGGCTTGATTTTCCAATATATGCTTCGGCAGCGATTGTTTGCTGGCTGGCAGCTTCCGGACTGTTTTTATCTTCAGGCAAAAAAAGGCTGAATCAACTGGCTGCAGGATTTTCATTTGCAGGCACAGCGTTTTTGCTTGTTTTTATAACTATTCTCTGGACTCATATTCATCGTCCGCCCATGCGAACTTTGGGTGAAACACGACTTTGGTACGCCATATTCCTCTCCGGAATCGGACTGGTTTCTTATCTGCGCTGGAAATACAAATGGCTGGTAAGTTACAGTCTCGGACTGGCCATGGTGTTTTTGATCATCAACCTCCAGCACCCCGAAACCTACGATAAAACACTGATGCCTGCCTTGCAGAGTCCATGGTTTATTCCGCACGTGATTGTGTATATATTTGCCTATGCGATGCTGGGTGCATCCTCATTGGTGGCATTGCGAAACCTCTTTTTCGCACCCACCGAAAAAACAATCAAGGGTCCGATCCAAATGGCCGATAACCTGGTTTACCTGGGATTTTCGTTTCTGACTTTGGGATTATTGTTCGGCGCTCTCTGGGCCAAGGATGCCTGGGGTCATTACTGGACCTGGGATCCGAAGGAAACCTGGGCATTCATTACCTGGATGTTTTACCTTGTGTACATTCATTACCGCTTCAGACATGCCAATGAACACAAAAAAGCAATGGCCGTTCTGGCAGTTTCATTTGCAGTTTTGCTGATTTGCTGGTTTGGGGTAAACTACCTTCCAAGCGCAGAAAACAGTGTTCATGTGTATTCGGAGTAACTATTTTTTCATCCCCCAAAACCAGAGAATGGTTTGCAAACCGGTAGAATAAATACCGGAAGTATGATCTGCATCCGGAATGGGAATCAATTGAACTTTCGTGGTGGCTCCTGCCGTTTGAAAATCTGCAAGCATCTTCTGGCTCATACTGAAGGGGACGACTTCATCGTTTGTACCGTGGTAAAGGTGTGTTGGAGTAGTCGTATTCCAGGCCGTTATACTGTTGGCAATAAATGCAGATTTAACCAATGAAAATTTACTGTTAGTGGCAAATTCAGTTCGGTATTCCGGAGTTAACAGTTTGGTCAGGTTGGTTGTGAGTTGCGAATTAATTGATCCGCCGCTGTGAAGTCCATCGAATAAACCGGGAATTAATGTGGAATATGGTTCATTAAAAAAATCAGAAAGTGGATTACTGATGTTGCCAACGGCCTTGTAAGAATTCAGAATATAAGCCAGAAAATTTGGAGAAGGATACTCCGGCTGGCTGATGATCAGATTATTCAGGTATTCGATTGAATAGGGACCTGCACCGCATGAACTGGCAACCAGATTAAACTCCGTAGAATAATTCTTTTCAATTTCTTTCTGAAGTTCCATTGTTGCCCAGGCTCCCTGTGAGTAGCCAAAGAGAAAAAGGTCTTTGGTTGGTTTGGCAACAATTGAATCAACAGTTCCATATTCTTTGGTTGCCCTCAGTATATCCAGAATACTTTGGGTGGTTGATTTTGCATCCATATAAGGATGCGGAAACGTTGAAGATGCTCCAAATCCGATGTAATCCGGAATTACTACAATAAAACCCATGGTGGCAATGCTTTCGATGATCTTAAATAAATCGTTGTTGTATGCCACGCTTGGGGCATCGCTAAATAAGGTATTTGTTCCGTTCTGAAAACTTAAAACCGGATAATTACCGGCAGTTTTTGGCAAACAAATCAAGCCAGATACCTGCATCTTCTTATCCTGAAAGGTAGTTCTGTAAACTAAAGTCTGGATTTTAATGTCAGTGGTAATAAGACTTCCGATGGCAGCGGCTGCCGGAGAAAGCGAGGTAAAATTAGTGATTGCTTCCTGCTTGGTAATGGTCGATTTTAATTGGCTGGATAGAAAATATTGATTTTCAGGCTGGACCGGATCGTTATTTTTATTGCACGAATTCAGGAATAATCCTGATAAAATAAGTATCAGGATAAATAAGCGGAACGATATAAAATTCTTCATGGGGTCTTTCTGTTTTTGTTTATTCTATGTTTTCGAAACCTAATTCAACTGCCGAGTTCCTAAGAAAATCACGGGTAAAATAATCCTGATCAACCACTTTATTGTTCCAGATCAGAATGTCCAGATCAATATTACGGGGTCCGAATTTTGACTGACTTCGGTCGCGGCCCATCTGATCCTCGAGTTTCTTGAGGTACAAAGATAAGGCTTCCAGTTTCATTTCAGTCCGGATTCTTACCGCTCCGTTCGTATAGTCAGCTTGTTCAATCATTCCGATTGGTTTGGTCTGAATCATTTTGGAAATCTGAATGACCTGCACCCCATCAGCTATAAGCCTCAGCATTTCAGGAATATTGTACTCTGCATTTATATTTGATCCGATGCCAATGATGCAATCGTTCATCGCTCAGCCTCCATTTCGAATGATACCGATTCAGCAAACCTCAGGGCATGCGGTTTATCAACCTCAACCCGTGCATGTGAAACCCGTTCGTCGAGCATAATCAGGTCAAGAATATTTTTAGTCAGCACTTCCAGAAGTTTGAAACGGTTATCCTGTACCAGCTCAATAATTTGCTTGGTGATGGTTTTATAGTTATAAATACCAACAGGTTCATCGGCCAGCAGAGCTTCTGTCGGAATGTCTGCCTCAATTTCAACATTGATGATTACATCCTGTTTGTTTGCTTCTTCCTCCGGATTAAACCCGATGAAGGTACGAAGCAGTAAATTTTTTACACGGATCAAAGCCATATTGAAATCAAATTTAATTCGTTACACCCAGATTTTCTCCTCCGTCGCAAAACAAGATCTGCCCTGTCAAATAGTCGTTTTTCAGAATATAATCCAGACTTTTCAGGATAGGATCCAATCCACCAGGCCTTTTCATTGCAATGTTTCCGGCCAGTTTCCAAAGGTAATCTTCACCTTTTTCTTCCGGCGGAAGGGTTAATCCCGGTGCAATCGCATTTACCCTGATGTTTGGTCCGAATTCGAAAGCAGCCATTTTGGTTATTTCCCATAAACTTTTTTTAGCCAACGAATAAGCCGCAAATCTGGATTGGTTAGTAACAATCCGGGTGTCCACAAAGTTGACAATCGCTCCATGTTTTATTAACGAAGCAAAGTCGCGAAGGAGTATAAAAGGTGCCCTGAAATTTACATTCATCTGCCGGTTGAAAAACTCAGTAGTGGTTCGGCCCAGCAAAGAGGATTCGAAAACAGATGCATTGTTGATCAGTAAATCCAATCTTTTCATCTCCTGGATAACCTGAGGTATCAGTTTTTCCACCTCTTCGGATTCATTCAAATCAGCACGAAAAAGGGCAAACTGCTGATCGGGATAAAACTTCGCCAATTCGTCCCGTAACTGAATGGCGTCATCTTCTGAAGTGTGGTAATGAATCGCGATGTTCCAACCCTGATTAGCCAGATGATTGGCCATTTCCTTCCCTACACGTTTGGCTGCACCGGTTATTAGGGCTGTTTTTTCCATTGTTTTTTAATTTATAAACAAAGAAATGAGGAAAAAGATAAGGGGCAACTAATCTTTTTCTCTTTCCTTATTCAGAAGGAAATTATCTTCTGTCCAGTTTTTTAGCAAGATTTTGCAGGAATTCGCCTCTTGAAGGAGTAGTCTTTGTTTCCTGAGTTGAAGCGGATAGGTTTTTCTTAGCTGGCTGACTTGGTTTCACATCCGAAAGAATCTGTTCGATTTGTTCGAGTTCAGCTTTTGAAAACTGCATATTTTTCAGGGCAGCCACATTATCGTCGAGTTGGGCAACCGAGCTGGCTCCGATCAGAACGGAGCTCACACGGGCATCTTTTAGCAACCAAACCAAGGCCATCTGAGCAAGGGTTTGTCCTCGCCGGATAGCTATTTCGTTCAGTTTTTTTACCTTTTCGATGGCAGGTACAATCTGTTCCGGACGCAGGAATCCCCAAGATTTTGAAGCTCTTGA
The DNA here is from genome assembly GCA_037143155.1 of Bacteroidia bacterium. GTDB lineage: Bacteria > Bacteroidota > Bacteroidia > Bacteroidales > Prolixibacteraceae > Aquipluma. Next base: position 10,397 of record JBAWZG010000082.1, on the reverse strand, counting down.
GCCTTCAGGAATTCCATTCAGGTATTTGTCGGTTAACAAGCCTTGTGCCAGCGGAGAAAACGGGATGCATCCAATTCCATCCCGTTCCAGAACATCCAGTAAACCACCTTCGGCCCAACGTTCAAACATCGAATATTTGGGCTGGTGAATCAGGCATGGTGTACCCAGTTCTTTTAAAATTTTGGAAGCTTTGTCAGCCATTTCCGCAGGGTAATTTGAAATCCCGGCATACAAGGCTTTACCTTGCCTGACAGCCTGATCGAGAGCCATCATGGTTTCTTCCAAAGGTGTTTCGGGATCTGGCCTATGCGAATAAAATATGTCGACATAATCCAGTTTCATCCGTTTCAGACTTTGTTCCAGGCTCGAAAGCAAATACTTGCGGCTTCCCCACTCTCCATAAGGGCCAGGCCACATCTGATAACCCGCTTTGGTTGAAATGATGAGTTCGTCGCGATATGGTGCTAAATCGAGTTGCATTATTTTGCCAAAATTTTCTTCAGCCGATCCGGGTGGAGGACCATAATTGTTGGCCAAATCAAAATGGGTAATTCCCAGATCAAATGCATGACGGCACATTTCACGTCCGTTTTCAAACACATCTACTCCCCCGAAGTTGTGCCATAACCCAAGCGAAATGACTGGAAGTCTTAGTCCCCATTTGCCACATTTCTTATATGGCATTTTACCGTAGCGGTATTCGTCAGCAATATACATGATATCAAGTTTTATGATTTAGGTTCGATTTAGCCAAATTAAGTAATAAAGTTAGTATAGCGAAAAAGAAAGCTTGCTTTTTATCTTATTGATGGTTTAAAACCATATTGGTGAAGTATTCACTGCATGACATGAAGTAGAGTCATGAGAAGTTATTCACCTGTTGATGGATTTTTTCAGACTGATAAGAACAAAATGCTGAAATGGACCAACTCAATCCCGTTCCATCTTATTCTACAGTAACACTTTTAGCCAGATTTCTTGGCTGGTCCACGTCGCATCCGCGCATCACTGCAATATAGTATGAGAATAACTGTAAGGGAATAATTGCCAGCAATGGTGAAACTGCCGGATGGGATTTGGGTATCTCGAAGATATCGTTCACCATGTTTTTCAATTCACCATCTCCTTCGGTAACTACAGCAATGATATTGCCTTTCCGGGCTTTTACTTCCTGAATGTTGCTGACAATCTTTTCGTAGTAATGATCTTTGGCAGCCACCACAACCACCGGAAGGTTATCGTCAACCAGGGCGATCGGACCGTGTTTCATTTCACCGGCAGCATATCCTTCGGCATGGATGTATGAAATTTCTTTCAGTTTTAAGGCACCTTCCAGGGCAACCGGGAAAAGGTACCCACGCCCGAGGTAAAGGGCGTTGATGGCATCTTTGTATTTGGCTGCAACTTCCTTGATGTGCGGATGTTTTACGAGTATGGATTTAACTTTTTCAGGAATTTCAGCTAATTCACGGATCAGTTCGATGTACAATTCGGATGAAATAGTTCCCTTTTCTTTGGCCAGTTTGAGGGCAAGAAGCGTGATTACAGTCACCTGGGCTGAAAACGCTTTGGTTGATGCCACGCCGATTTCGACTCCGGCATGCGTGTAAACACCGCCATCGGTTTCGCGTGCAATGCTCGAACCAACCACGTTGCAAATACCCAGAATGGTCGCACCTTTGTCTTTAGCCATGCGCAAAGCCGCAAGCGTATCGGCTGTTTCGCCGCTTTGACTAATGGCAATCACCACATCATCGCTGTTCAGGATAGGATTTCGGTAACGGAATTCCGAAGCATATTCCACTTCAACCGGAATTCGTGCATATTCTTCTATCAGGTATTCACCAACCAGCGCTGCGTGCCATGAGGTCCCACAACCGATTATGATGATTCTCCGGGCATTTAGTAATTTGGGAAAAACGTCCAGCAAACCGCCCAGTACAATGTCGGTATGATCGGGATTGATCCGTCCACGGAAAGTATCTTCAATGGTTTTGGGCTGTTCGAAGATTTCTTTCAGCATAAAATGCTCAAAATCTCCTTTTTCCAGATCACCGATACTCATGTCAACTTTGGTGATTTTAAAAGCAACCGGATTATTTTGAACAGTTTTCAGGGTAAGACTGTCGCTGTTGATAATCGCCACATCGTGGTCGTTCAGGTAAATGACACTGTTGGTATAATTGACAATCGGCGTAGCATCAGAGGCGATGAAATATTCGCCGTTGCCAATTCCGATTACCAAAGGACTTCCCTTGCGGGCAGCAATCAGCTGATTTTTTTCGTTTTTACAGATTACCGCAATTCCGTATGCTCCAACCACTTTCGAAAGAGCCAGACGAACTGCAATTTCGGCGCTTGCCTCATCAGCATTCAGGTAAAAATATTCGATGAGGTTGACCAGAACTTCTGTATCGGTTTCCGACTGAAAGGTATATCCCTTTCTCAGGAGGTCTGATTTAAGTTCAGCGTAGTTTTCGATAATCCCGTTGTGAACCAGCACAAAGTCACCGTTCATGGAGATGTGCGGGTGGGCATTCCGGTCGTTTGGTTCACCGTGAGTTGCCCAACGGGTATGTCCGATTCCGATATTTCCGCTGATGTCTTTTCCTGAAACATATTTTTCAAGATCCGAAACGCGACCTTTACATTTATAAACCTCAAGTGAGTCATTATAAAGAGCCAGTCCGGCTGAGTCATATCCACGGTACTCGAGTCTCTGAAGACCTTGAATCAGAATGGGATAAGCAATTTTATTTCCAATGTAACCTACAATTCCACACATACGATTTTAGTTTAAGTGATCGAAAAGGGGGAACTATTGAATTTTTGAATAAGTAATTTCCAGCTTAATACCGGTTTTACTGGTTGCACCTTTTAAGACTAAACGTCGGGCTATTGAATTTTTAAAAGAAGTTTCGAGGTAGAACCCGTAATTTGTCTTTTTCTTAGTAATCACATCTTTAATGTGTTGAGTGATGTTAAACCGGTAAGTATGGTCAAGAATATTGTATCCACCACCAAAATAGGCAGGTGAAAAAAAGTAATCAGTAGGCAAATAAGTTTTCCCGTCGGAGGCAATAGCTGAAAAAACCAATTGTTCTGAAGGAAGGTATTTTAATGGTTCACTTTGTATAGTATCCAGTGTAAATATCAGTTCTGCCTTATTTATGGCTAAACGGGTAGTATCGGGATTGTTCGACATTGCCGGAATTATTTTTGACCAGATTCCAAGATTCGGAATTAATACTTTAACGCGTAAACCGCCTGAAGTCTGTAAATAAATCAGACTATCCTGTACAGTTTCCTTGTTTAGATGAGGGAAAAAGGCAGTTTGAGAATAATCGTGCGTGAACCGGCTAACACTTGATGCAGTTTTGTTGTTGGTATATACATAACTATGTTGTATGGTATCATTCGCTATATGATAATACATCATCAATCCTGAACCTACTGTTTTCATGAGTGTTCCACCACTATTCAGGTTTCCGGCTTCGATATACAAACCTTTAAAATACTGGAGAAACAGGTCGTTCTTGGAATTGGTAACCGAATCGGCGGCCAGCAGTTTATTAATGAGTGTTGAGCTAAGTTTAAATGAAATTTCCTGAGAAACAGTATCTTTTGGAGTTAATTTTGTTGAACCCGTAGTCTTAACGGTTTTCAATGAATCATAAAAAAGTTTGAATTTTGGTATGTAACTTTTTTCTGCCAATACTTCACTTTTCGACATTCCTTTCAGATCAATATCCTGATAAAATTTATCATCGAATGGCAAATCGGAAGCAAGTTCGTAAACCTTCAAAATTTGAGGAGTCGTGACGTCTCCATATATTTGCTTATATGCCGTGTAAAGAACCAAGGAGTCGATCTGATCTTTTTTAGTGAAACCGGGAAATCCGGTCAATCGGTACTGGTTCGCAAAATCGGCGGTTGTTTTTCCAAAAACCGGATCGTTGAATGTTCCCAATAAATTAAAACGAGGCTTGTCAGTGCGCTGTTTTTCGTCATTTACAACGAATGCCTGAATTTTTGAGTCTGTGACTTTACCTACCACAACCAAATCACCGGTGGGTAACAATCCAAGTCCGGTTTTACTCGAATCGTTGGTACAGCTCAAAAAAGTAATTACCATCAATGCAAATGCGAATCCGAATTTGCACTTTGCTGCGAGTTCTTTTTTCACCAATAAAATATTTTAATTGTTATTCCTATATTCTCACAATACTTTGTCATAGAAGTCATTATAAGCATCAATATAGGTATGTTCAGGTTGGTAATTTAAAAATAATTTTTCGGTTGACTGTATATATTCTGTTATCTCTGGGTTAATTTTCGGACTTCCCTGAATGACAGCATCAGAATTCAAAACGGCCAGTTTACTTAAATTCACATAATTTGGATCATCAACAAGTTCGGTATCTTCATCGGTAATATTATTCAATTTCAACTTGTTCCTGAATGTTGGGTCGAGCGACTTCTTAAAATCGTCGTTATAAATCGAATAAACCACTTTTGAGTTTACAAACAGCGGATCATCGTTGTATGCTTTCTTGATGTATAAAGGAACAAGCGAAGTCAGCCAGCCACTGCAATGAATGAGATCGGGAGCCCACCGCAACTTGATGACAGTTTCAAGAACGCCGCGTGCATAAAATATGGCCCGTTCATCATTATCGGCAAATTCATTTCCCTTTGGATCTCTCAAAACGTGCTTTCTCTGAAAGTAATCTTCATTATCTATAAAATATACCTGCATCCGTGCCGATTGAATCGACGCAACTTTAATAATCAACGGGTGGTCGGTATCATCAATAATCAGGTTCATCCCCGACAAGCGTATCACTTCGTGCAATTGATTCCGACGTTCGTTTACACAACCATACCTTGGCATAAAAGTCCGGATTTCCTTACCTCTTTCCTGAATTCCCTGTGGGAGATATCGGGCTTTTTTCGACATTTCTGTCTCTGGAAGATAAGGTGTAATTTCCGAAGAAATAAATAAGACTTTTTTCTTTTCCATTTATATCACTCAGTTTAATTGTGCAAAAGTAGTAAAATATCAGCGATATTCAATTCCAGTCGTTTACAGAGGTCTTAAAAAAGCTTAAGAAGAAAGTAGATGTGTTAAAGATATTAAACACCATACTGCCGGTAAAGTTCTCTTTTAATGTACTGACAACCATCATTTTCATTCCTTTCGTTGTAACTCGGAACCAGAAACTTTAAATTCCATCCGTTAATTAACTTGCCATCGTGTTAAATTATTTATTTACTTTACAGCCTCATTTTTAATCCAAGATGCAGATAGTAAAGCACATAAAAGATTTACGGCCTATACTTAATGACCAGCGTAAAAAGGGATTGAGCATCGGTTTTGTTCCAACCATGGGTGCTTTGCACAACGGACACCTTTCATTGGTCGAAATAGCCGGGGAACAAACTGGTTTCGTTGTGGTCAGCATTTTTGTGAATCCAACTCAATTTAACGACAAAGGAGATCTTTCCAGATACCCGCGCGACCTTCAGAAAGATGTGGATTTGCTTTCAGAAAGCCCATGCCAGCTGGTTTTTGCTCCTGACCCTGAAGAAATTTATCCTGAACCTGATACCAGACAATTCAATTTTGGAATGCTCGAACAGGTGATGGAAGGAGAATTCAGGCCCGGCCATTTTAATGGAGTTGCACAGGTAGTAAGCAAATTATTCGACATTGTTCAGCCGAACAAGGCATTTTTCGGGCAAAAAGATTTTCAACAGCTGGCTATAATCAGAGAACTGGTGCGAAAGCTGGAACTTCCGGTTGAGATTGTTTCCTGCCCCATCATTCGTGAGGCCGATGGACTGGCGATGAGTTCAAGAAACATGCTGTTAAGTCAGGAGCAGCGCCAGAATGCCGTGTATATTTCGGCTACTTTGTTCGAAGCAGCAAACAAAACGAATGATTTATCCGTAGACGAACTTTGTCGATGGGTGATTCACCGCATCAACCAAAACGAATACCTGAATACAGAGTATTTTAGCATAGTTAATGAGAAAACACTTTTACAGGTGAATAACTGGAGCGATCCGGGTAAAAAAATTGGATGCATTGCCGTTCATTGCGGAAAAATCAGATTAATTGACAATATTGTGTTCGAAGTATAAAAAGTAAACGAATAAGTGCCGAAAGGTTTGGTTTTTAAAGTAATTTAGGCGCTCCGAACGAATAAAAATAGCATTTTATTAAAAATCGAATATGATCATCGAAGTTTGTAAATCGAAAATACATAAAGTTACTGTAACCGAAGCCAATTTACAGTACGTCGGAAGCATCACCATTGATCAGGATTTGATGGATGCAGCCAATTTGATTGAAAATGAAAAAGTTCAGGTGGTAAATATTAATAATGGTGAACGCCTCGAAACTTATGTAATCAAAGGTGAACGCGGATCGGGAGTGATCTGTTTAAATGGTCCGGCAGCGAGGAAAGTGGCTGTTGGTGACGTGGTTATCATCATGTCGTATGCTCAGCTTGATTTTGAAGAAGCCAAAACATTTAAACCATGGTTGGTTTTTCCAGACACCGAAACCAACAAACTAATATAATTTTATCCTGAAATAAGTCAATTTTAACCTCATTGCTTCCAATAGCATTGAGGTTTTACTATTTTTGCCGAAATTATTTTTTTGTGATGAAAAAAGCCATGAGAGAAAAATTCACACCGATGGGAATCTGGCAAATAAAAAACAACGAATAAGCACATGAAACCAATAGAAATCATTCAATCCAAAATATTTGAGAATGAGCAGGCGTTTAGTCCGCTTCTGAACCGATGGAAGCAAGCTAAAGAAACCATTGTATTTACCAATGGATGCTTTGATTTGGTTCATCGTGGACACATCGACTCCCTGGCTAAAGCAGCTGAATTTGGCAAACGGCTGATTGTAGGACTAAATTCTGATGTTTCGGTGAAAATACTGAAAGGCGAAAACCGTCCGCTTGTTGACCAGCAGTCGCGTGCAGTTTTATTGGCTTCGATGTTGATGGTTGATGCGGTGATCATGTTCGATGAGGAAACGCCATACGAACTGATCCGGAGCATTTCGCCCGATGTTCTGGTAAAAGGAAGCGAATACCAGATTGAAGAAATTGCCGGATATGATTTGGTTTTGGCATCCGGAGGTCGTGTTGAACGAATTGAACTGACCGAAGGATTTTCAACTTCCGAGATTATACAGAAAGTCAAGAATAAGTTTTTAGCAACTGAATAAGGCCAGAATTCTTATATTTATTCCTGAAACGGCATCAATTATTCGGTGATCATTTCCTAACATCATTCAGATGGCCAAAGTAAGAACCAGTTTTTTCTGTCAGAATTGCGGGGCACAATCGCCCAAATGGATCGGAAAGTGCAATTCGTGCGGCGAATGGAATTCGTTTGTCGAAGAAATCGTGGAGCGCGAAGAAAAGAAAAAGACTTCCTTTTTAACCGGAAGCGGTAATCAACCCAAACTTTTACACGAAGTTTCTTCGGAACATACCGAGCGAATCGATACCTGCAATCAGGAACTCAACCGCGTTTTAGGCGGCGGACTGGTTCCCGGATCGATGGTTCTGATTGGCGGAGAACCCGGTATCGGCAAATCAACCCTGGTTTTGCAACTGGCACTGGATCTGAAAGATAAAAAAATCCTTTATGTTTCCGGAGAAGAGAGCATTCAGCAAATTAAAATTCGAGCCCAAAGGCTCCAGAAGGAAAATCAAAACTGCTACTTTTTAAGTGAAACCTCACTCGAACATATCCTTGCCCAAAGCAAACTGATTGTTCCCGATTTGCTCATCGTGGATTCCATCCAGACTGTTTCGACCGAAATGATTGAATCCTCGCCGGGATCGGTTGGCCAGATCCGGGAATGTACCAACGGCATCCTGAAATATGCCAAGGAAAGCAATGTCCCGGTAATTCTCATCGGGCATATTACCAAAGAAGGCAGCCTGGCCGGCCCGAAAGTGCTGGAACACATTGTCGATACGGTTTTGCAGTTCGAAGGCGAAAACCAGTATATGTACCGTATTTTGCGGGCCATCAAAAACCGTTTCGGATCAACCTCAGAACTGGGGATTTTCGAGATGGGAAATTCAGGCTTACGCGAAGTTTCGAATCCTTCGGAATTGCTTATCAACCGTGCGCATGAAGGATTGAGCGGCACTGCAATTTCTGCTTCCATTGAAGGTATCCGTCCGTTGCTGATTGAAATTCAGGCGCTGGTCAGTACGGCCGCCTACGGAACTCCGCAGCGCTCGTCCACCGGATTTGATCTGCGCCGGCTCAATATGTTGCTGGCGGTTCTGGAAAAACGTGCAGGTTTCAAACTGGCTACCAAAGATGTGTTCCTGAATATTGCCGGAGGCATCAAGGTTGACGATCCGGCCATCGATTTAACGGTTATCACGGCCATCCTTTCATCGAACTTCGATCTGCCAATCCGGAAGAATATCTGTTTTGCAGGTGAGATCGGACTTTCAGGAGAAATACGTTCGGTAAACCGCCTGGAGCAACGTATTGCCGAAGCCGAGAAATTGGGTTTCGACACCATTTTCATCCCCAAAGCCGGAAAGGGAATCAACCTTCAGAAATTTAAAATAGAAATTTTGCAGTTCAGCCGTGTTGATGAGTTTTTCAGGCATGTTTTCAGCAAAAAGAGTTGAGGTAATATTAACTTTACCCGAAATCAATGAAAAGTAAAATGAAACAATTCATCGGAATTCTGCTGTTTGCAGTTGTGCTTTCTGGATTTACCTCCTGCCACAATACAACGATTGAAAAGCCCAAACAGCTGATTAAGAAAGACAAGTTTATTAAAATGATGGTCGATATCTACCTCGTTCAGGGAATGAATACAGGAGCTGACCCAACAGGAGCTTTGAAGAAAATAACCCAGACCGACCTGTATTATTCAGTTTTGAAGAAATATTCGGTTGCCGATACGGTTTTTGTCCGTTCACTGATGTATTATTCCAGCCTTCCGAAAGAATACGAAAAAATGCATGTGGAAATTATGAATATTCTGAACGAATCGGAAGAGCAATTCAAGCCGAAAGATAAACTGAAGACGGGCACAGAATGAGGAAATTTACGGCCAATTATCTGCTTTCTGATTCCGGTGTTTTCCTGAAAAATGGAATTGTAATTGCGGAGGATGATGGAACTGTGATGGAATACAGGGATACGGCGGGTGATCTGAAGGAAATTGAACAGATGAGTTTTCATAATGGAATTTTAATTGCAGGATTTACTTTTTCAAAAGATACAGGCTTGGTGCCACTTCCTGAAGCAGATAATACGGTCAGATCATTTGTAATTCTTTCAGTGACTGGGATGCTTCAATTTTCAATACACGACTTTATTGAATCAGGCAAACAAATTCAGGATCATTTTCCTGAGATGATAATTCCGGAAATCATGAACGAAATGGCAGAAATACTGGTGGCTGACATTGGTTTTAAGAAAGAAAAAACACCCGGAATTTTTCTCCTTTCGGGAGTTGATCTTCCACATATGCATTTTACTCAACAAACCCGGATTAAAAGAATTCTCTGAAACAATTTTTTATTTCTTTTTACTTTGTTTTCATGGCTACATTTCTATTTGATCAAATCATCTTCGGACCTGTAAAAAGCCGCCGCCTCGGCGTTTCGCTGGGAGTGAACCTGCTGCCGACCGATAGTAAAGTATGCTCGTTCGACTGTATTTACTGTGAATGTGGCTGGAATCCAAAGAAGCGGGAACAAAAAATTGTGTTGCCATCTCGCGAATTGGTGAGGCAGAAGATGGAAGAAAAGCTGACCGAGATGATTCAAAGCGGCCCATGTCCCGATGTAATTACTTTCGCTGGAAATGGTGAACCAACTTTGCATCCTGAATTTGAAGGAATTATTGATGATACCATTCGGCTCCGGGATCGGTTGACACCAAAGGCCCGGATTGCTGTTTTGTCGAACGCCACCATGTTGCATAAACCTTCGGTAATCAGGGCATTGCTAAAAGTGGAAGACAATATTCAGAAACTCGATTCCGCTTTCGAAGAAACTATCCGGAGAATTGATTGCCCGGCTTCAAATTTCAGCCTGAGCAAGGTGGTTGAAAAACTGAAATCGTTTCAGGGGAAAGTGATTATCCAAACCTTGTTTCTACGTGGAAAATACAAGGAAGAAATTATAGACAATACTACCGAAGCTGAACTCACCGAATGGATGAAATTGGTTTCGGATATCAAGCCATCGCAGGTGATGATTTATACCATCGACCGTGATACTCCGGCATCAGGATTGGAAAAAGTACCGCTGGACGAACTCCAAACGATTGCCGTCCGTATTCAGGCAATGGGTTTCAAGGTGCAGGTTTCGGGATAA
>JBAWZG010000081.1:0-17760 GCA_037143155.1 Bacteroidia bacterium | reverse complement strand
TCCTGAATGGATTTTGAAAATAAAGTTGTAATCAACGCAACCAAAATTCATGTATATCAATCTTTAAAGAAAGCAATTTAAAAATTCATGAAAAAGATAGTATTTCTGTTGTTGATCATTGTGTCTGGCTTATTGACAAGCTGTGAAACCGACGATAATAATTGCTCACATGGCGATGTATGGGTTGGATTGGGATTGATTCAAAAAGATGCAGGCACCGGTTCGGTTACCATTGCGATGGATGATGGTGAAGTTCTGTATCCTGCAGCCACAGATACAATATGGCCCGGTTTGAAAAACCACGATCGGGTTTTTACCAAGTTCGCAATTTTGGGGAATAAGGAAAATCCCAACCACGACGAACAGTACTACGTTGAAATTTATTCGTTGAGGAAGATTTTACATAAGGGAATTCTCGACATTACGCCAACCATTGAAGATAGTATTGGAAATGACCCGATATCGGTTAAAGATCATTGGCTCAAGAATGATATGCTGAATTTTGAGTTGCAATACTTTGGTGGAAGCAAAGTGCATTATATTAATCTGGTTAAAAAACCGGGTGCAATAAATACTGACAATGGGCCTGTTATCCTTGAATTGCGGCATAAAACGAACGGCGATAATGAACAATTTCCGCTTTCTGCTATGGTGACTTTTGATATGAGTTCACTTAAAGTGGCCGGAAAAACCAGTACACCTTATAAAATTATTGCCAAAGGATTTGATGGTCACGATTTTGAATTTTCGGGAGAATATAAATATTAGATACAGTTTCAATCAATTCGGTATTTTGTAAGAGCATCTGTTTGATAAGAACAGATGCTTTTCATTTTTTTATTGCCAGACATTCTTTACTTTCACGGTCACAAATTCGAATAAAAAATCAACATGAAAAAGCCTGTTTATATTTTATCCATCGTGGCAATTTTGTTGTCCTGTTCAAACCCGAAAACGAATAAAGAAATGGCAAAAGAATCGATTCCTGAAGTTCAAAAACTGACTTCAGATATCATGACTCCTGAAGTTTTGTGGAGTTTTGGACGTATTGGCGATCCTACTGTTTCGCCTGATGGGAAAATCGTTTTGTATTCTGTCACCAAATACAACATTGAGGAAAATAAGTCATACCGCGATTTATACTCGGTGCCCGTTGCCGGAGGAAGTCGTGTTAAACTGACTGAAACACCGGAGAAAGAATCTTCGGCTGCCTGGCGACCTGATGGAAAGAAAATCGGGTTTCTGTCATCTAAATCGGGTGATACGCAGCTTTGGGAAATGAATACCGATGGCAGTAATCCTGTACAGCTCACTCAAATTTCCGGTGGAATTACCGGTTTTAAATATTCGCCTGACTGTTCGCATCTGCTTTACACCGCTGATGTCAAGGTTAACAAAGATGTTCATGACTTATTTCCTGATCTTCCCAAAGCAAATGCCTATCTGAAAACCGACCTAATGTACAAACATTGGGACGAATGGGTACAAACTGTTCCTCACCCATTTGTTGGTGAAATTAAAGACGGGAAAATAGAAAATAGCGTGGATATTTTGAATGGAGAACCTTTTGAAAGCCCGATGAAACCTTGGGGTGGAGTGGAACAATTGGCGTGGAGTCCTGACGGGAAAACAGTCGCATACACTTGCCGCAAGAAAACCGGTAAAGAATATGCAATTTCAACCAATTCGGATATCTATTTCTACCATCTGGAAACTAAACAGACAGAAAATAAGACACAGGGTATGATGGGTTACGACCAAAATCCGGTTTTCTCACCCGATGGAAAATTTCTGGCATGGGAAAGTATGGAACGCGATGGTTACGAAGCGGATAAAATCCGTCTTTTTATCCTGAATCTGGCAAGCGGTGAGAAAACTGATCTGTCCGCAAGTTTTGATCAAAACTCCACTGGTTTAACTTGGAGCGCCGACAGTAAATCCATCTATTTTGTGAGTTGCTGGCAGGCTCTTACGCAGATTTATCGTGCCGACCTGGCAGATCATATAATTACGCCTGTCACCAAAGGAATTCAGGATTATGGTTTTGTTGCGCTGGCCAATGAAAAGCTTGTTGGCATGAAGCATTCGATGAGCCAGCCTGATGAAATTTATTCGATCGATCCGCAAACCGGTGCTGAAACCGAACTTTCATTTCAGAATAAACCAATTCTTGACCAACTTACCTTTGGCAAAGTTGAAGAACGCTGGATCAAAACCACCGACAACAAACAGATGCATACCTGGGTTGTTTATCCGCCGCATTTCGATCCTAAGAAAAAATATCCAACAATTTTGTTTTGTGAAGGTGGACCGCAAAGTACGGTCAGCCAGTTTTGGTCATATCGGTGGAATTTCCAGCAGATGGTTGCAAACGGCTACATTGTAGTTGCTCCAAACCGCCGTGGCTTGCCAGGTTTCGGTAAAGAGTGGCTCGAGCAAATCAGTGGTGATTATGGCGGACAAAACATGAAGGACTATCTTTCAGCAATTGATGAAGTCTCAAAAGAACCTTTTGTCGACAAGGAAAAATTGGGTTGTGTAGGTGCCAGTTACGGTGGGTTCTCAGTTTACTGGCTGGCCGGACATCACGAAAAACGGTTTAAAGCTTTTATTGCTCACGATGGGATGTTCAACCTGGAACAACAATACCTTGAAACTGAAGAAGTTTGGTTTGTAAATTGGGATCTGGGCGGGCCATACTGGGATAAAAAGAATGCCGTTGCACAACGTTCATATGCAAATTCACCTCATTTATTTGTCGATAAATGGGATACTCCAATTTTAGTCATTCACGGCGAAAAGGATTATCGCATTTTGGCCTCACAGGGAATGTCCGCATTCAATGCCGCGGTATTGCGCGGTGTTCCGGCTGAAATGCTTATTTTTCCTGAAGAAAATCATTGGGTTTTACAACCTCAGAATGGAATTCTTTGGCAACGGGTTTTTAAACAGTGGCTGGATAAATGGCTCAAATAAGTTAAAACTTAGAAATCAAAATACTTCCACTTTGCTTTTGGTCGTTTCAAGCAATCCCCTGATCTGAGCGGCAGAGCGGATCAGGGAAACTGCATCATCCAGGCTTGTTCTGGATAAGTTGATTATCACATCAAATTCATCTTCGATGTTATGGTCTCCTGCAATGTGCTTGCGCAGATTATGTCTTTCTTTTTCAGTTTTCTCAATAAATTCGGCAGCTTCCCTTAAATTCAATTGGTTTTTCTCCATAATTTGTTTTGTCCGCCAGCCCAAAGGGGCTGTCAGACGGACAAGCAGCGATTTTTCTATGTTTCTGGCGATAATATGACTTGCCCTTCCAACAATAATGCAATAGCCATCGTTGGCAAAACTTGAAATTAAATCTATCAGAGTCTTGCTGATTCTCCGGTCGCTTTTGTACCTTTTTTCACTGAAGGCGCTCAGGATGTCATCGAATAAAGTCCGTTCACCTTCTTTAAGGTAACTCCGCAGTTTATTCGGATCCATGTTTAGTTCACGGGCACTTTCTTCCAAAATTTCCTTGCTCAACACCTTCCATTTTTTCAACACCGTTTGTTTATCCAGTTCAGCAGCAAGCAATCTGGCAAAATTGACGCCACCGCATCCCACTTCTCTCGAAATACAAATTACTGGACCTGGCCGGGAGTTCGCTGAATAATATTTTGGATCGTTTTGGTGAAGCCTCTTATTCAGGTATTCCATCATTGTATTATTCATGGCGCTATAGTTTTGGTTCGGTTTAATTTACGAAATATATTCGTGCATGTTCACATTTTCCCCAATTGATTTCTTGATTTTTTATGATATCTAACATTTCGGAGCTGGATATCATTTGCCGACGGATTATTTTTGATTTTTCAAAAACCACCGGAGTAATTCGTCCTGATTTTGAATGAAGAAATTAATTTTGAGATCATACTTGACGATATCATTATCAGTAATTATTGAACTGAAAATATCGCAAACAGCCTGTTTGTGGGATTCAGGCTATTGAAAATATGTTGAAATGGATTGGTGAAATTATTTTCGTAAAGATTCAGGTTCTAAAATCCGGCTATAAAAATAATCGAGTTCATTTCTGATTTCATCACGGATATCGCGGTAGACATCCGGGATTTGGTCTTTGGGACAATTTGCTTTTTTGGGATCTGCGAATCCTAAATGGATTTTATGGTTGGCCTGAATATTTACCGAAGAAATTTTATCTTTTGTCCCGTCACATAGGGTGATTAGATAGTCAAATGAGGTGCCTTCAAAATCCGTGTAACTTTGCGGTTTTTTCAAACTAATATCAATTCCTACTTCCTTCATGACCTGAACAGCCATTGGATCGGTATGCTCATCAGGATGCAGGCCGGCAGAAAAAACTTCCAGCGAACGATCCATTTCCTGAAGAAATGCTTCTGCCATTATACTTCGGCACGAATTACCTTCTGTACACAGAAAAATTATCCTCATTTTGACACACTGTAAATGACTTGAATTTAGCCATTTAAAGGTAATAAAAAAATATTAATTTCGGATGTTGTACTTGCCCTTAGTTATTTTAAATCTCTGTTTTATCTTCAATGAAAAAGGCTGAACCCGATGAATAAACGGATTCAGCCTCTTTCATCATTTCTGATAAGGGAGATTATCAGAAATTAATTTTCTATCAGGGATTGTTCAAGTTCAATCGCTTTCGGAAACAGAATATTGTTTTCCAGGTGAATGTGCCGGTGCAAATCATCTTCAAATTCCTTCAATTTACCGTAAAGTACCCGAAACGTATTACAGGCGTCTTCTGGCGGAGTATAGCCGTTACTTAACCGGAAAAGCGCTTTCAGGATTACCCCGGCATTTTCGTGCTCCTGTTCCATAACTGAAATAGGGCCGGCAACGGTACCGAAACACGAATCACTGGCGCAATTTCCGGCTACATCTCTTGCCAGTTGCTTGATGTACGGGAACAGAATCTGTTCCTCTTTCTGCATGTGTGAAAGTAATTCTTCCGCCAGATCAATAAATAATTCATTAATCATGATGACTTCGGAATGATTTTCTCCATGCACATCGGCTACTTTCTGAGCCAAAGGCAAGATTTGCGGAATGGCTTTGCTCACATACTGATGATGGGTATTCTGGATGTAATCGGCTAAAAAGCCAATTTCCCAGCCATCAAAATCGTGCACGGCCGATCCTTGTTGACTTTTCATGTTTTCCAAAGCACTAATGACTATCGACATGTCAGTTTTGGCGTTGGCACAAGCTTCAGCCACCGATATTTTTCCTCCGCAGCAAAAATCGATTCCGTAGCTGCTAAACACATCAGCAGCCCTGAAGTCCAGTTTCACAATTTCTCCTACTGATTGATATCTAATATTTTCCATTGTATTGTTGTTTTAAATTGTTTTAATCTTTTTACCCCTGACAGGATTTGAAACACTGTCAGAGGTAAATCAGACTATTATTTTACTTCTTTCTGTACCGACCAGCCAAAGACCAGTCCGGCAACAAAATAGACTAATGCCAACACTCCAAATGCAAAAATGGTGTCGCCAATTACACGTAACCAACGAAGTGTTTGCATAAACGGTTGTTGCAGGAATTCTGCCGAGCGGGCATACCACATTCCGTATTTTACACTGGCAACGGTTTGCAGCAAACCAACCGGCAAAACACTTATCAATACCATCAGTGCAAGCCCGATGTTAATCGACCAGAAAGCGATGAACAGCGGTTTATCGTTCCATACACTTTTCACCCACATGTTCCGGAGAACAAATAACATCAATGAAATTCCAAGCATTCCATACACGCCAAACAATGCAGTGTGACCATGAACGGCAGTGGTGTTCAATCCTTGCATGTAATATAATGCGGTTGGTGGATTAATCAGGAAGCCAAAAATACCGGCTCCAACCAAATTCCAGAATGCAACGGAAATTAATCCGTAGATTGGCCAGCGATAAGCAGTCAGCCAGTTGGTGTGTTTGCTCAACTTGAAATTATGCCATACTTCGAAGCCCATCAGAACAAGCGGAACAACTTCCAAAGCACTGAATGTTGCACCTAAGGCGAGTATTGCAGTCGGTGTTCCGGTAAAATACAGGTGATGGAAAGTTCCTATGATACCACCTCCTAAGAAAATAATGGTTGAAAGCAATACTGCTGTGGTAGCTGATTTGATGCGCAGCAATCCCAGTTGTACGAAAATGAAGGCGGACACAACAGCGGCGAAAACTTCGAAGAAACCTTCTACCCAGAGATGTACCACCCACCAGCGCCAGTATTCGGCAATGGCCAGGTTGGTTTGTTGTCCCCACATCAGTCCAGCTCCGTAGAATGAACCAATAGCTGCCGAAGCGACCACGAAAAGAATGATCAGGTTGCGGCTTTCCGAAGGAGTTTTTAAGATTGGGATCAACGGACGAACCATTAATGCCAGCCAGATAAACAAACCTGCGAACAGGAAAATCTGCCAGAAGCGGCCAAGGTCAACATATTCGTAACCCTGATGACCAAACCAGAAGTTTTCGGCAAGACCCAGTTTCTGCATGACGCCCATCCATTGGCCAGCCAATGAACCAACAACAATTACAAGTAATGCTCCAAATAATACGTTCACGCCAAACCGTTGAAACTTGGGTTCGTAACCCGAAACGGCCGGGGCAATATACAGACCGGTTGCGAGCCATGAGGTTGCAATCCAGAAAATGGCCAACTGAACGTGCCAGGTCCGTGAAACTGAATAAGGTAAAATAGTATCCAGATTCAGTCCGTAGAAAGAATGTCCCTCAACTCCAAAGTGCGCGGTAATCACACCCATAATCACCTGAACCAGAATCAGTGCAGTAACGATTACGAAATATTTCAGAGTGGCCTTCAT
The DNA here is from genome assembly GCA_037143155.1 of Bacteroidia bacterium. Lineage (GTDB taxonomy): Bacteria > Bacteroidota > Bacteroidia > Bacteroidales > Prolixibacteraceae > Aquipluma. The sequence continues at coordinate 10,895 of JBAWZG010000081.1, read as the reverse complement.
TGATGGAGTGGAAGTCAGGTTGATCAGCGGATTGGTTGCGGGCATTTCAATATGTTCTTCGTTGTCACGAGAGCGGGCATACTGATACGCCATTAAAGCAATCCCGAGCAACAAGATGATCACGCTGAACCCGGTCCAGATGTGCAAATCGCCGGTGGCAATATTGCCAACCAGTTCTTCGTGCGGCCAGTTGTGTGTGTATGAAAGCTCACTGTTTGGACGTTCGGTAACGCAAGCCCACGATGCCCACCAAAAGAAGGCCGTCATCTTGTTCATCCGCTCCTGAGTTTTAATCGAATTTTCAGGAATGGAATAGTTTTCGCGTAGTTTGGCCATTTCAGGATTGTTCGTAAACAAACCTGAATAAAATGCACTGGTATTTTGGATTGCCAACGCTCTGGTGGCACTCACCGTAATTGTTTTAGCCGATTCGCTATAAGTGTTCTTCCGGATATCCTGCTGAAGTTTAATCTTCAGGTAAGCCTGATCTGCCGGATCAATTTCTGCAAATTTCTTCCCGAATTTTTCTGTTGACAAAACGTCCAATATCGCAATGGCTTCTTTGTGTAGCCAATCTGCAGTCCAGTCGGGAGCTTGATAGGCACCATGACCCCAAACACTTCCCAATTCCTGACCGCCAATCGATTGCCAGATGTTTTGTCCGTCGTGAATATCCTGACCGGTAAAAAGAACTGTACCGTCGCTTGTTACCACATTGTCAGGAATTGGCGGTGCCTGATGGTAGATTTCAATTCCGAAGTAGCCCAGTACTCCAAAACTGATAACCATTACCGCAATAAACCCAAACCATAATTTTCGAATGTTCATTACTCTTAGATTTTAAGATTTATAAATAAGTTTTCTTGTAATTCAATGTTCGGAACAAATATAGATGGATGATTTAGTGTACTTTTATGAGCGAGATCATACGGGCGACAATTGATTAAATATCACTAATTCAGATAATTAATCGTTATTATTGATCGATTTCAGGAATTGAACGAAGGAAATTAAAAGAATAAATTTTCTTAATTTATTCTTTTGGAGTATTTGAAATTGCAAAACACCTTAAAAATGATTGACGAAAAGATTCTTGTTGAATATGGCGCGGTAGAATTGAAACTTGAGAAGGGAGCATTTCTTTTTCATGAAAAGGAACGTGCTGCTCATTATTTTCAGGTGAAAACCGGAAAAATAAAAATGTTTAACCTGAATGCTGAAGGCAAATTATTTACCCAGGGAATGTTTGAGGCGGGTGAAAGCTTTGGAGAACCACCGCTCTTCACCGATTCCAATTATCCGGCTTGCACCGAAGCGGAGGAACCCAGCAGCCTTTACAAATTATCTAAAGCCAACTTTTTCAAACTACTGAAGGCGAATCCGGAGATTCATTTCGCAATCACCCGCATGCTGGCTACCCGATTGCTGTACAAATCGATGCAGTTGAAAGAAATATCAAGTTTCAAACCCGAACACCGTATTCTAAGCCTGATCGACTACCTGAAAAAAGAGGAAGGCATTCCGGCTGATCAGAAATACGAAGTCAGTCTCACCCGCCAGCACATCGCTGATCTCACCGGTTTGCGCGTTGAAACAGTGATCCGTTCGGTAAAAACCCTCCAAAAAGAAGGTAGTCTGGATATTCGGGGTCATAAGATTGTCAGGTAAAAAGTTTACCAAATGCAATTCCAAATCCAAGCTTAATCCATTGCTTTTACACCCTTCACCGGTTTGGGATTTATCTGGTGCAAATCAAAAATGATTAGTTCATTTTTGCCTTTTTTCAGCCAGGGAGCCGGACAATACAGCTGTTTTTGAGGACCAATATTCCAATATCTTCCAAGATTGTGTCCGTTAATCCACACCACTCCCTTTTCCCATTGGCTCACGTCCAGATAGGTGTCGCCTGTGGCTGCCAGCTCAAATTCGCCTTTAAAAAATGTGCCCGGACGGCTCACTTCTGATGTTGAGTATTTCAGGTTACTCAGATATGCCTCGTCAAACGGAAGAGTGAATATCTGCCAGTCCATCAAGGTCATGCCGTTCAGCGAAACACGTTCGGTAATTCCTTTGCGGTCGATCATGTATTCGGCAAAATTGATATGCCCCATGCCTTCTACCAGTATATCGAGTTGCGGATTCGCACTCATTGAGGCTGGAAGTTCGATGATGTTTTCTGCTTTGGCACGATCGAGCTTGCCGATGTATTTGCCATCTACAAAAATGGTGGCATAATCGTGTAATTCGGTAATCCTGAGTTTACCTTTCTTATGGCCAATTAGCTTGGTACGGTAAAGGATAAAGCCGCCTTTCTGCCCAAACATTTCCATAGGTTTTGGCTGAGGTGACTGAATGGCTTCCGGAAGATTATCCCAAACCGAAGCCGAAGCGGTTAGCTTGATTTCAGGAATTTCGATGACCGGGTTTGATGCTGGAAGAGCCGAAAGTTTTTGTTTTGCCGGAAGATATTTTGATAAGATATTCCGCAGGGCATAATATTTTGGTGTTGCCTGTCCCATTTCATTGATGGGCGCATCGTAGTCGTAGCTGGTCACATCAGGTTGATATTGTGTCGGACTAAAGGAATTGGCTCCGGCCCAATATCCAAAGTTGGTTCCACCGTGAATCACATAAAAATTAAACGACTTTTTATGGTCCATCAGCCATTTCACGTCACTCATGAGGCTGGCAGTATCCGGACGTTGCCACTCTTCACCCCAGTGGGTGAGCCATCCGGGATACAATTCGCTGCAAAACGAAGGAACATTCGGATTGGCCTTCGTGGCTTCTGCAAAGTTTTCTTCATTGGTTCCCGGATCCAGGCCAATAGCTGCATCGGGCAACGATCCGGCTTCAAGCATATACGGAGTGGCACCATCAGCCGTGTAAAACGGAACTTCAATGCCGTTTTCCTTCCACACCTGCGGAATCCACTTCATGTATGTGCGGTCATTCCCGTAGCTTCCGTATTCGTTTTCAACCTGAACCATTAGAATCGGACCGCCACTGGTTACCTGAAATCCTTTTACCTGAAGAGCCAGAGTTTTGATATAGCGTTCAACAGCTTCGGTATATCGTGAATCCATACAGCGCACTTTTATATCCGGAATGCTTAGCAGATACGATGGCAATCCGCCAAAATCCCATTCGGCACAAACATACGGACCGGGTCGAAGTATCAGCCACATGCCTTCTTCCTGAACAATTCGGATAAATTGGGCAATGTTGTGGTTTCCGGTTTGGAAATCGAATACTCCGGGTTCGGATTCGTGGTAATTCCAGAAAACATATGCGGCAATGGTATTGCAGCCCATCGCTTTAGCCATCTGGATGCGGTGCCGCCAGTATTCCGCCGGAATTCGTGCCGGATGCATTTCTCCGGAAATCATCTGAAAAGGTTTGCCATCGAGCAAAAACTCAGTTTTCGACAAGGAAAATGAATGTTTCACATTCTGACTGAACAAATTGGTGTTCAGTATTCCGGCAAGGAAAATCGATAGGATTAGCTTATTCATAGCTTTAAATTTGATGAACGCTAAATTAGGAATTTGTGTGAGAACAAACCTATGCCATTTCGAAACTCCCGAAAAATAAGGAAGTCAGGATGTCTTTGGACCTGTAATTTACAGGTATAAAATACAATATCAACCTGTTCCATTTTATTACTTGTGCTTTTCACCATTTGGATGAAATGTGCTTTATTTCAAATTCCCCAGATTAAAATAGCTGGCCGGAATTTGGGTGTCGAGTTGAATTTCCTGAATGATCAATTTAGTTCCCGGACCATCTTTCAGCATGTCTTTATAAACTAATGACATGGGAAACCAGCGGCCCTGCATTTTCTGAACATTCGAAAAGGTAATTCGCTTCAGCAGTTTCCCGCTCTTCGCGAACAAATCTTCTTTTAACGGGATAAATCGCTCGATATCCACCCACATTTTCCGGGTAAAATAATTCGCATCCGGAATAATTGCAGTGAGTGTCACCACCCAGCAATTGGATCCGTCGATGGATTCTGTGCCGGTCACTTCAGCCAGATATTGTTCCAAAAGTGGCTTGTCATTCATCATGTCTTCGTACGACATATCGCTGCCCATCACCGACTGTCGCAACATATGGCCCGAAATCTGGACCGTGCGGTCGGTTGCCGGTGAATAAATCCAGAGCTGATTGTCGAGTTTCAGCATCTTGGTTCCTTTTTCGCGCGCCGGAGCGAGATATTCGGTATAGGCTTTGTGGTCGCCTTCGCCATAGGTCTTCGAAACCATGGTTCGTTTCGTCCGTTCCGTGCCAACTTCCATACTGGCGGTCATTACACGGGTTTTGGCCGACATGTTTTTGTCAACATTATCGAGAATGGATTTGCCCGTCGGGTAATTTTGTGCAAACAACATTGCCGGTATAAATAAAAATAAAAAAGCCCCCCAACCCCCGGAGGGGGAGTTGAAAATCCAGTTTTTATAATTTGAATGCATTTTTTTGTTTTAAAGTAATATTTAATGTAGTCCAAAAAGTCCCCCTTCGTGTTGCCTGAGCTTGCCGAAGGAGGGATTTAGGGGGCTTTTCTCAGCTATCCAACTCCTTAAACAAATTGGCCGTTTGCCTTTTGTAAATGCCGATTCCGGCCAGCATGGCACCGATCACTGTAGAGAAAATTCCAGGTACAAACCCAATGTAATAAGTTGTTTTAGTGATATGTGCACGCATCACCGAAGGCATCAGAAAGTTCGAATCTTTCATCATACTGCTTATATCCCATCCAACAGTTTGCATATACCACGAAATCAGCAATCCAACAATCACACCAATCACCGAACCAACAATTCCGATCAGCAACGATTCGGCAACAATGGTGAGGTAAACTTCGTGCTTGCTTTCACCAATGGCCAGCCTCAAGCCAAATTCACCATACCTGCGCAATCCGCCCAATAATCCGGCGTTCCACAATACAATGGCCATGGCAATTATAAAGATCGTCACAATAATTCCCTGTACGTTTTCGGAATAAGCCACCAGAAAACCCATGTCATTCATATCTGAAAGTGGTACCATCACCGGCGCAAACTTATCCTGACTGCTTACATATTGCGCGTTAAATGACTTGGCCGCTTCCTTTGCCAATTTGTTTTCGTATCGCGCATTGGTAAAAAAGCCCAGAATTTCTCCGGAAGCATTTTCCATGTTTAATGCCGAGCGAACATCTTCAATATCAGCAATCATCAAACCGCGGTCGAGCATGGTAATTCCAAAATGTAGCGTTCCTGAAACCGTAAAATTGTACATGGCCATATCCCCATACATTCCGCTCGAAATCAGGGTAACTTTATCGCCAAGCTTTAGTTTCATTTTGCGACAAAGTTCGTCACTCAGCAGCATATCGCCTTGTTTGGAAGGGAATTTCCCGCTCACCAAAGTCGGTCCCAAATTCATCCGTGTGATTTCTTCCGTCGAATTCAATAATCGGATTCCCATTCCCGACACATTTCCCTGCGAACGGGTGTGTCCATTGCTATCCGGTGCATCGAGTAATCCGCCAAACTGAATCCGTTCGGCCCAGGTCATCTCCGGAAATTGTTTTTGCAGGCTTGCTTTCAAGGTATCGACACCCACCAATGCCAGGTCGTTGGGCAGCTGCGAGCTGTTTTCGCTGTAAGGGCGGGTCATCACTTTTACATGGCCTGTGGTGAAATTCGCCGTTGATTCGATGCTGTCGCCAATCACTCCGCTCAGTAAGGACTGCAAAAACACGGTCATAATTACACCCATAGCGACCACGATAATGGGAATCAGGCTGCGACTTTTATCGCGCATCAGTCCTTTGAATAAAAATTTAATCATAGCGCTTTCCCCCTTATGGCATCGGTTGGTTTCATGCGGGCAATTTTTCGTGCCGGCCAAAAACTTACCAATGCGGTTATTACCATGATAAACAAGATGGTTCCGGCAACCAGTTTCAGGGTAAAATATGGAAACATTTTATCGGCCACCGGAACACCAAAACTGCTCACATCCATCGGAATATGAATTCCATAAACCGAAACAGCAATAAATAGCGGCAAACCCCATATGGTGCCAATAAGTATAGCCAACAGCGCATTCATGGTTCCTTCGAGCGTAAAAAGGGAAACGACCTGTTTTTGAGTCATTCCCATTGCAACCAGCGTGCCGATTTCGCGCTGCCTCCGGAAAACTGCCAGGGTTTGTGTGTCGAAAATAGCGATCAATGCCATGCTCAGAAAGATGAAATAAAATACATTGTATCCTTTTGATTTGGCCTGAATCATTGCCGCTGTTTGTTTTGTCAGTTCGGTTTGGTCTTTGAATGGCCAGGCTGACAATTGTTGAATCGGAATTTCTGGTATGGTAATCAGGATGGTACAGGCATTTGGCTGCAAAGTCATTTTTTGAAGTTCTTCCAAAGGCAACCAAATCTGTCCAATGTCAACCGTTGGAACCGAGGTCCGGAAGATTCCTGCCACGCGAATGTCCACCGCTTCGAACGTTCCGTTTACATCGCGCCAGCGAAGTGTAACCAGATCGTTTACTTTCAGATTAGCCTGTTTGGCCATGTGAGCACCCATAATTACAGGTATTTCGGCACCTTCAGTTTTCAGCAAATAAGTGGGCAAAGACAGCAAATGCTGATCGGGTCGGATGCCTTTCAGCAAAACGCCCTGCATTCGTCCACCCGGATAAATGGTACCTTTGGCATATAAAACCGGTTCAACGTCGTGGGCTTCATATTCTTTCCTGAAGGTTGATGGTACCACAGCCGCGCTTGAATCGATCGAGAACGGGTCGTATGGATCGTACTTTTCGCTCCAGTATTGACCTCCGGCAATTTCCCAGGTAACGGTGTCGGTCACCGCCTGACGATTCCAGCCTTCGAGCAATCCCTGCATAAAAATAATCAGCACAAACGTGAACGAAAGCACAAACACATTGAGCCAGGTTTTCAGTCCGTTGCCGATTAAACTTCGCAAAGCCATTTTTATCATGGTCATAAAGCCCCTCCTAACCTCCCCGAAGGGGAGGAATTAAAGCTTGTGTTATTTGTAATTGTCCCTTCTGAAGGTTCACTTTTGAAGTCTCCCTTTGGGGGATTTAGCGGGCTGCTATCCTCAACTACTTTTCCGTCGGCCAACCGGATGATTCGGTGCAAATAACCAATCACTTTTTCGTCGTGTGTGGCAAAAATAAAAGTGGTTTTCAGTTCCCGGTTCAGTTTTTCCATGGTTTGCAGAATGTTGTGCGAGTTGGCAGCGTCGAGGTTTGCCGTTGGTTCGTCGGCCAGCACCAACAACGGACGTTTTACCGTCGCCCGGGCAATGGCTACACGCTGGCATTCTCCTCCAGAAAGTTGTGAAGGACGCGAATTCACTTTGTCTGTCAGACCAACCCATTCGAGGGTTTCCAATACCCGCTTTTTCCGCTCGCCGGCGCTCATTTTCAGCAGTAACAACGGAAATTCAACATTCTCGAATACCGTATAAACCGGCAATAAATTGTAATTCTGAAAAATGAAACCCAATTCTTCTTTCCGGAGTCGTGCAGCTTCTTTTGGGCTCAGATTTCCGACCGATTTGCTCAGCACAACCACTTCACCTTCAGATGGAACATCCAGTGTCCCAATAATATTCAATAAAGTAGTTTTGCCCGATCCGCTTGGACCCACCAATCCGGTAAATTCACCTTCGGAAAAGACCAAATTCACGCCTTTCAAAGCAGTGAAAAATCCATCTCCGATTGGAAACTTCTTGACCAGATTTTTAACTTCGACAATCATATATTAGCCTCCCCTAACCCCTCCGAAGGAGGGGGATTTAAAAGTTAGTAGCATTTTTATTCGTCTCTTCATAAAGTTCTGTCCACAAAAAAGTCCCCCTTCGGGGGATTTAGGGGGCCTTAAAAATTATAATTCACCATCAACTCAAATCCTTTTCCATTGAACAGATTTTTCCCCGGCGACGTTGAAGTGATCAGGTTAAAACTTTCCGGGTTCCAGTAGCCGATGGCATAAAAACTCCAGTTATCGTAGGTTCGGGTCCAACTCAGGTAATTGTAAACCAAACCGGGTTCGGGAACGACATAAACCATGGCTGAAATGTTATCCAGAATGGAAACCGGGTAGGTGAATAAGCTGCCAATCAGGTTTAAAGTCGTCCCTTTTACCAGGAACTCATCGCCCACATGATACCGGAAATATTCCAGCGTGGCACCCAAACCGTTGCCTATTCCGAAAGTATAATCAGCCCCCAAATTCCATGAATCCTGAAAACGCGGAATATTATCCGGATTAGCTTGCAGATGCGTAACACTCGATTCGAACCAAAGCCCAATACCCAAATCCCATTTCCCATCCAGCCCAATCCGCGTTTCGTTGAGCAAATCACTCTCCAGCGCTGTAATATTAGAATGATGAACGTCAACTTTTCGGTAATGTGAACTTACTGCCAGTTCTCCCGGTCCGGCTGGCAGCTGAAACCGCCCGCCAAGTTCAGGAATCCATGTAGCACTGCCAGTGGTTTCAAATCCTTTGGGCTTTTTATTTCCAATCAAAGTCCACATCCAGATGTTCGAATTATTTGAGAAATAATAGCGTCCCAAAGCTCCATAAACACCATCAGTCAGCTGCAGCGGATCGCGGACATCCACGCGGTCGAACCACATTAACGGACGGAAAATTTTGGCCGAACCGAAATTAATTTTTTGCAGCCCCAGCCGCAATTCCCAATGTTCAGACGAATATCTGGCCCAAACACGGTAAGGTTTAAATTGTCCGGAAACACTATCTGATCTTGATTCGGTGAAGTTGGCCGAACCGACAATATTCATTGAAGCTTCGAAATCGATTTTTTTATTTGGTGCCGGGTTGAAATTCCCGAGTAAGGTGGGTACAAACCTTCCCCCAAGCTGAAAGGCTGCCGGATCTTCAAATTGGACAATTCCCCTGGTGGTCAACTGACCATTGAAAGTTACTTTGGCTGAATCTTTTTGAGCTATTGAATAACAGCTGGTTAATAGGAATAGAAGCAATATGATCGTCTTTAAGCTCATATTCAGGAAAGAAGTATATCTCTATGAAAAGATCAGATGAAGATAAGCAAAACAGTCCATTCAAAAACATTTCCAGGCTGAATTCGAAGATAGTTTCAATTTACTGAAAATGTGAAATTCTTCACTTTGGTCATTCTTATCTCTAACGGATATCAACAAAAAATCCTGCAACAATTCTGCTACAGGACTTTTTGTGTCAAAGTTGTAAAACACTTTCCTTTTTCCTATTTGGTCTTGATTCCCAAATCGAGCGATCCGGTTATTTTTCCAATGTCATCGGGGTCAATAACTCCGCGAATACTGATCAGGGTATTGTCGTCGCCCCCAACTACGAGCAGCAATTCAGAGAGTTTCCCTTTTTCGCCACTCCGGCCATAAAACCGGACCACCTCGTTTTTATCGGTCACTTCCATTAGAACCTCATAGTTATTGTTTTTGAAGAACCCATCGGCTTCCAGTTCTTTATAAAAATTGAGATCCTTATTCAATTCTTTGTTTTCGACCGACAGAATACGGATTCCGCTCAGCTTTTCGAGCATTTCAGTCTCTTTGCTCTTTGAATCATCGAATTTACTGGCAAAACTCAGCAGCTTTCCGCTGATATTTACCGTTGTAAAACCGTCTCTATTGGCATACTTATTAAAAAGTTTGTCAATCGGACTATTGTCCTCTGCCATCACCAACAATGGGATGAGCAACACCAAAGTCAATAAAATTCGTTTCATGGCTATTCTTTTTTAAGTTTTTTGTTTACTAATTCCATTTGTACAAATCCTTTGTTCAACTTATTTATTCCTGAATTTAAAGGACTTACAGCCTGTTCGATTTTCCCAATCGGCCTGAGTTGAGCAAAACCTTTGTTGTATTTGCCGGCAACATATTTAAGGGTTTTGCTTGCTTCTACATATGCCTGATCAGGATTATTAAACGTGTCTTTCCATTGGTTTTTCTCGGTATAGAAATTTACAGCCAGCATGATCAGAATCACAGAGGCGGCAATTCCGGTAACTATTTGCCACATCCATCGGTACCGAATTTTTTCTGTGTGCTCCGATTCCAGAATATGGTTCATCAAATCTTCGCCCAGTCCGGGATTCTCTTCGGCCGAAAGTTCCTTTATTCCTGAAAACATTGGAACATACATTTTCAGGTTTTCATCCACTTCGCCGGAAGTAAAATAAGTGATCAGTTCATTTTCCTCAACAAGAGTGGTTTCGGCCTCAAAGTACTTTTGAAGCAGCATATGTATTCGCTGTGATTCCATAGTTTTGAATTTTTAGGATTTCGTCCCTGACTTTTTTCCGGGCCCGCGACAAATTTACTCGTATTGCATTCACATTCATCTCAGTTGCTTCAGCGATTTCTTCATATTCAAGTTGCTCGATGTCTCGAAGTTGAATAATAGTTCTCTGGATATCAGGCAATTCAGATATGATTTGTTTAATCAGACTAACTGAATCAGAATTTTCCAGATAATCGGTATCTGAAGATTCTTCGCCGGGAAGTTTGTCTTTTTTTACGACCTCCAGCGAAACTGTCCTCCGGGCACGAATCACATCCAGACAGCGGTTTCGTATCATTCGTATGGCAAAAGCGTTCAGGTTTTCCACTTTTTCCAACTCGTCACGTTTTTGCCAGAGTTTCAGAAAAATATCCTGAAGTACATCTTTCGCCTCTTCTTCATTCTGAAGAATCTGAAGCGCATATCGCAACAACATGTTGCTCATTGGAAGTACATCGGTTTTAAAATCTCTGGCTAACATTCGAACACTTTTGTGCTTGTTTCAAAGTTAAGACGAAGTTGGTAGGATTTCATTACATGAGGATGAAAAAAAGAA
>JBAWZG010000080.1:0-17831 GCA_037143155.1 Bacteroidia bacterium | reverse complement strand
CAGTTAATTACCGTTCAACGGATTCTGGATCTATATAACAACGATATTCTGCCCATTGTTTGTGAGCAGGGATCGCTTGGTGCAAGCGGCGATTTGGCTCCTTTGGCAAAACTTTTCCTTCCATTAATCGGAATGGGCGAAGTTTATCATCGTGGAATGCTTAAGCCAGCATCCGAGGTATTAACCGAATTGGGTTGGGAGCCCATTCGTTTACAGGCGAAAGAAGGTCTGGCTTTGCTGAACGGCACACAGTTTATGAGTGCTCATGCCGTGTTCACTTTACTGAAAGCCTTCCGGTTGCTGGATTATGCAGATATTATTGGAGCTTTGTCGCTCGATAGTTTTGACGGACTGATCGAACCATTCATGGCGCAGGTTCAGGAGATCAGGCCACATGCCGGTCAGATTAAAACTGCTGCTAATTTCAGGAAATTGCTGGAAGGAAGCGAATTGATCAGCCGGAAGAAAGAGCATGTTCAGGATCCATATTCGTTCCGCTGTATTCCACAGGTGCACGGAGCAGTGAAAGATGCAGTGAATTATGTGGCAGGAGTTGTTGAAGTTGAAATCAACTCGGTAACCGACAACCCAACTGTTTTTCCGGATGATGACCTGATTGTTTCAGGAGGGAATTTCCATGGTGAGCCCTTGGCTTTATCGCTCGATTTTCTGGCCATTGCACTTTCTGAAATCGGAAGTATATCTGAGCGCCGCACTTACCGCCTTATTTCCGGCGATCACCATCTTCCGGAGTTTTTGGTTGCCAATCCGGGATTGAATTCAGGATTTATGATTCCTCAATATGCTGCAGCTTCAATCGTTAGTCAGAATAAACAACTGAGTACACCGGCATCGGTCGATTCGATACCGTCATCGAACGAACAGGAAGATCATGTAAGTATGGGTGGAAATGCGGCAACGAAAGCATTGAAAGTAGCTACGAATATATACAGCATTCTGGCAATAGAATTGTACAATGCTGCTCAGGCCATGGAATTCAGGCGCCCCGCAAGATCTTCAGAATATTTGGAGCATTTTCTGGCCGAATACCGGAAACAGGTTTCATTTGTTAGCGAAGACACCTTAATGTATGTCGGGATTAACAAAACCATCGCATTTTTGGAAAAAGGGAAATATGTGCTGTGAAAAGTGAAAAGCCGGATCTTCCGGCTTTTTCATTATTCTGGTTTATGATCTTTCCGGTATTCCCTGATCAGATGAGAGCGGAATTCATTTTCTGTACGGTACATCAGCAGAACTTTTTTCTTAGGCAATATTTTCTGGAATTGCAGATGATATTCTTTTCGCAGGTCAGCTTCATGCTCAAACGACTCGATGTAGTTATTGGTCATTTTTTCTATTTCAGGCTCGGTTAATTTGGCATATTCTTCGTCCGACATACGTTCGAAACTATGAATCTGGCGCTGAATTTCAAATCTTTTCTTTTCATATTCGTTGTAAACCGGCCAGAAAGCCTGTGCTTCGGCTGGTGTCAAATCCAGGTTGCTGGTGAAAAAAGATATCTTTTCAGCTTTTATTTTTTCGAACATTTCAGGACTTGGTTCCCGCCGATCCTGTGCTTTAAGCATGGTCAGAGTAAAGAAGGACAAAATGCTTATAAGTATTAGCTTTTTCATGATTTGTTAATTTTGAATTTCAGAATAAATTTCAACATCGTTTAAATCAGCTGCCAAATATGCAAGTACTTCATCCGGATTTGATGCAACAACATTGTTTGCTTCTTCCGAAAATAGCGCACTTGCCAACGTATTGTCATCAATTGATGTTAAATTAAGTGAGTAATTATCAAGCAGATCGGAAGGTGAGCTCACAGCAACTGCTGTTTTTGTTCCAGAATTTACGATCGGTGTATTCGTTGAATAGTAGACCAAAAGGTAAACTATTGATAAGCTGGCTGCCAAACCTAAAACAGGCTTCAGGTATCGGATGATCCTGAATGATTTGGTTTTAGTTATTGTCGGCTGTTCAATTCTCTCCATGATTCGATCTTCAACCGTATCAAAATAATGATCCGGAGTTCGAAACGGATTCGCTTTGGAATGTTTCAGGAATTCAGATTCTATGTTGTCTTCTTCGTACATGATCTTTAAATATAGGACTTTGACATGATTGGATTCAAATAGTTTAATTTACCGGAGAGTATATTTTCCTCCTATATGAACGGGTTATTGAAAATCAATTCTGGTCTCGTTTGATTTAACATACTCTTCAACCTTCTTAACCGCATGGTGATAAGAAGCTTTCAGTGCACCAACCGAGGTTCCAAGTATTGCTGACATTTCTTCGTACTTTATTTCATCAAAGTATTTCATATTGAATACTAAACGTTGTTTCTCGGGTAAAATGGCAATGGCTTTTTGTAGGAGCATTTGCCACTCGTCACCATCGAAATAGGTGTCGCTTTGAAGGTTCCCGATCAGGTATTCGTTTTCATCAGTCAGGCTCGACATCATCTTGCGTTTGCGCTGGTTCAGAAACGTGATCGATTCGTTGGTAGCGATCCGGTAAAGCCAGGTGAAAAGGCTGGATTCGGCCCGGAATGAATCAATACCATTCCAGATTTTAATAAATGTATTTTGCAGAACGTCGTCGGTATCGTCATGATTCAGGATGATTTTCCGGATATGCCAGTAAAGCCTTTCCTTGTATTTGGAAATCAGATACCTGAAGGCAAGCTCCTTGGTTGAAGGATCTTTCAGGTTATCCAGTATTTGCTGATCATTGGTCATACTTGAAAAAGGCGTTGGTATTCTGACGGGAAGAAAAGCAAATGGTTTAATTCGGTATGCTGAGTATTGAGTGTTCTACCTCGGTGTTCAGAAATGCAAGCCCTGCAACTGGAAATTGCGACGGACCACTTTTCTATTCAATCCTGAAGTTCAGTCCTTCTTCCTTCAGCTTTTCGTAAACCTGAATATCGAATTGATATAATTTTGCTGCCCGGTGAGCCACATTCTGCTGCTTTTCGCCGGAGTCGATCAGTAGTTCCATTTTAGCCAGTTTTTTCCGGAAATTTCGGGTATCCATTTTTTTGTTCAGGATGACTTCGTAAAGCAATTGGATTTCAGTCAAGGTGAATTTATCGGGCAGAAGATGAAATCCAACCGGATGGTACATCACTTCCTGACGTAATTTGAGCAGTGCCTGTTGAATAATCTGATCGTGATCGAAACAGAGTGCAGGCAATTCGTTCAGGTTAAACCACTGAAGCGATTTGGCAAGGTTCGATTGTTTAATGTTATAATAGTCGGGATTAATCAAAGCATAATAGCCAATAGTAATAACACGAGTATATGGAACGCGCTGAAGTGAGCCAAAGGCACTGATCTGCTGTAGGAAAACGTCGTTCAGTCCGGTAGCCTGATAAAGAAGGTCTTTGGCAAACTCATCCAGATCCTGAAATTCAGGTACATGTTCGCCAAACAAGCTCCAATCGATTGCCCCGGTATAAACAGGATGTTGTTCGTAGAGCCGTCGGATCTGATCCTCGCTGGCTTGTTCCGGAAGTGATTTGCGAAGCGCTTCTTTGTCAATTTGAACCAGTAATACACGCATACCTGAACTGTCAAATCCGAAAATTACGCAATCAACAGAAACTGAATTTAAAATCATGGAATATCTTCTTTTTTGCAAAAGTAATATTCCGAAATATAATCTCTGTCATTGTAGTGAGAATAATTGCTTTATAGTTGGCTGAATCGCTTATCTTTGCACCGAAAATCAAAAGATAAAAAAGAATGGCTTTAAAGTGTGGAATTGTTGGACTTCCAAATGTGGGTAAGTCGACCTTGTTTAATTGTTTGTCAAGTGCTAAAGCACAATCTGCAAATTATCCGTTTTGTACCATCGAACCCAATATTGGTGTCATTACTGTTCCTGACAACAGGTTAATAGAACTTCAGCGGATTGATAATCCTAAAAAGGTTGTTCCAACGACCATTGAAATTGTAGATATTGCCGGCTTGGTTAAAGGTGCCAGCAAAGGTGAAGGTTTGGGAAATCAATTTCTTGCTACGATTCGTGAAACGGATGCAATCATTCATGTTTTACGTTGTTTTGATAATGATAACATTACTCATGTGGATGGATCAATTAATCCGGTTCGTGATAAAGAGATCATTGATATCGAATTACAGTTGAAAGATCTCGAAACTGTTGAAGCCCGTATTTCCAAATGGGAGAAAGTTGCGAAACATGGTATTGATAATACTGCCAAAAAGATTGTTGAAATTAGTCATCGTTACCGCGATGCTCTAATTCAGGGTAAATCGGCGCGGACCGTTGAACTCACAGCAGAAGAGAAAAAGCTCACCTATGATTTCTATTTACTAACCAACAAACCGGTTTTATATGCCTGTAATGTTGACGAAGCTTCAGCTAAAGATGGAAACCGGTATGTTGATATGGTAAGAGAAGCTGTAAAAGATGAGAATGCTGAAATCCTGGTTATTGCAGCAGCAACCGAATCAGATATTGCGGAACTGGAAACCTACGAAGAAAAACAAATGTTTTTGGAAGAACTTGGATTGACTGAACCCGGAGTAAATAAGTTGATTCATGCTGCATATAAGTTGCTTAACCTCGAAACCTATTTTACGACGGGTGCCGATGAGAGTCGTGCCTGGACATATGTTAGAGGGATTAAAGCTCCTCAGGCTGCGGGTATTATCCATTCTGATTTTGAACGGGGTTTCATCCGTGCTGAAGTGATAAAATATAGCGAATATCTTCGTTTAGGTTCCGAAGCTGCCTGTCGTGATGCAGGTAAAATTGGAATCGAGGGAAAGGAATATGTCGTGCAGGATGGTGATATCATGCATTTCAGATTCAATGTATAGACCATTTTTATTGAAATATGTCAGAAGGTAGTCAGTTTGACTGCCTTTTTTCATTTCTCAGCACATAATGCAATAAATTTCCTGAAACAGGTATTCCCTGAAAACACATCTGGTTTTTCATTGTTCCTGTCACAGAATTTGGGGGTGCTTCTGAAAAAATGGTGTTTTTCTGATTAGGAGATTTGAAAAAGGGTAGGGTATGAAATTTGTAGATATTCAATGGTTTGCAAAAACGAACCGAAATTGATTTATTTGACAGCAAAAGACATATAAATAAGAAAAATGTCAGTAATAGTTTCTAAAATTAATCAAAATGACTATTTTTGAGGCTTGATTTGTTTTGGTATTGTAAATATTTAAATCCTAAAATACTATGTGTGGATTTGTTGGCGTATTTGACTTAAAAGTTCCGGCGCAGGATTTGCGTACTCAGGTTTTGAAGATGTCGAAGAAAATTCGTCATCGCGGTCCCGATTGGTCGGGCATTTTTTCGTGTGACAAGGCAATCCTTTCTCACGAACGTTTGTCGATTGTTGATCCTGAGTCCGGGCAACAACCTTTATACAGTAAAGACAGAAAGTTGGTATTGGCGGTGAACGGTGAAATCTACAATCACCTTGAAATTCGTGAGAGAATCGGTGATTCCTACGAGTTTATGACGCATTCCGATTGCGAAGTTATTTTGGCCTTGTATCGCGAAAAAGGAATTGATTTTCTGGAAGATTTGAATGGAATTTTCGCTTTCGCATTGTACGATATTGAAAAGGATGTTTACCTGATTGCCCGCGATCATATCGGTATCATTCCGCTATATCAGGGCTGGGATAAACATGGTAATTACTTTGTGGCTTCAGAAATGAAAGCGTTGGAAGGTCATTGCAGTATCATCGAAGAATTTTTGCCCGGCAAATATCTGTACAGCGCCGATGGCGAGGTAAAAACATGGTATGAGCGCGAATGGACATCTTTTGATGCGGTCAAAGACAATGGTTTTGATATGGACGTGTTGCGTAAGGCACTCGAAGACGCCGTACATCGCCAGTTAATGTCGGATGTTCCTTACGGAGTTTTGCTTTCCGGAGGACTTGACTCATCGGTAATTTCGGCCATTGCAAAAAAATACGCAGCTTACCGGATCGAATCCCAGGGTACTGAAACAGCTTACTGGCCGCAATTGCATTCATTTGCTGTCGGGCTTGTCGGTTCGCCCGATTTGGCTGCGGCCCAAAAAGTGGCCGATCACATCGGAACTGTTCATCATCAGATTCATTTCACAGTCCAGGAGGGTTTGGATGCCATCCGGGACGTGATTTATCACCTTGAAACTTATGACGTGACCACCATTCGGGCCTCTACTCCGATGTACCTTTTGTCGCGCGTCATCAAATCGATGGGCGTAAAAATGGTGCTTTCAGGCGAAGGTGCTGACGAAATCTTTGGCGGTTATCTGTACTTCCATAAAGCTCCAAATGCCCGTGCTTTCCACGAAGAAACAGTCCGGAAACTGAGTAAATTGCATTTATATGATTGTTTGCGTGCCAATAAATCGTTGGCTGCCTGGGGTGTCGAAGGTCGTGTTCCTTTCCTCGATAAGGAATTTCTGGATGTTGCCATGCGGATTAATCCGGAAGAAAAGATGGCCAAAAATGGTCGCATGGAAAAATGGGTGATTCGCAAGGCATTTGAAGATTATTTGCCTGCAAGTGTTGCCTGGCGACAAAAAGAACAGTTCTCGGATGGCGTTGGTTACAACTGGATTGATTCGCTAAAAGCGATGGTTGCTGAAAAGGTCACCGACGAACAATTGAATACAGCAAAATTCAGGTTCCCGATTAACACACCTCCATCGAAGGAAGAATATTTCTACCGCTCTATCTTTACTGAACATTTTCCATCGGATTCAGCTGCAAGTTGTGTTCCATCAGTTCCTTCCATTGCATGTAGTACGCCAATCGCGTTGGAATGGGATGCGAGTTTCAAGAACAATGCCGATCCTTCAGGACGCTCAATAGCAAGTGTTCATTTGGAAGGATATGTCAACAAATAAACTTATCTGAATAAGGGTAAAAATAGAAGAACCGGGCTTTACGACCCGGTTTTTTTGTTGCTAAATGTCAGTATTCTTTGATTTAATTCGTTTATTTTTGGGACTTGAAAAACTAACCACGATTAATAATTCAACTATGAGAAATTTTGTCCTGATTGCCATGATGTTTGGCTTTTTTGCCTGTACGCAAACTCCGGAGTATAAAGTTACCGTAAAACTGGCTGGTGCCCAGGGAAAGGCTTATCTGAGCCGAATTACCAAAGGCGACATGCTTAAATTTGATTCAGCTACATTGGTGAATGGTGAGTTCCAGTTTAAGGGAAAAGTGAAAAATCCGGAAGTCTATTATTTGAGCCTGAATTCGATCAGGGAACGCTTACCTTTTTTTATCGAAAACTCTGCAGTTTTGATTGAAGGTTCTGTCGATTCGCTCTCCAAAGCAATAGTGACAGGATCGGCAGTTCAGGATGAATATCATGCTATTGATGTGAAATTGGAAAAGGTTGCATCACAGGGTTCGGCCTTGTATAAACAGGCCAAAGAGGCTGAGAAAGCCGGTAATAAAGCGAAAGCCGATAGCTTGATTGTTCAGTCCGATGCGATATTCAGCTCCGTTGATGCCCAACAACGGGCCGTTATTAAAGCAAATCCTGCATCATTTGTTTCTCCTTTCGTTTTAAGTCAGATTTATTACGAAATGGAAAGTGCCGAACTGGAAGGATTTTTATCCGGACTGGATTCAAAACTTGATTCTGTTCCAACAGTTATTAACCTGAAGAACAGAGTAGCTAAACTTAAATTAGTCGCTGTCGGACAAACAGCTCCCGATTTCACTATGAATGATGTGGATGGAAATCCGGTAAAACTGAGCGATGTCTTTGCAAAGAACGAATATACCCTGATTGATTTCTGGGCTTCGTGGTGCGGTCCTTGCCGCCGCGAAAATCCAAATGTAGTAGCAACTTTTAATAATTACAAATCCAAAGGTTTTGGTGTGTTGGGTGTATCACTTGATGCAGATAAAGCCAAATGGGTAAAGGCAATTGCCGATGATCAGCTTACCTGGACACATGTCTCGGATTTAAGCCGATGGAAAAACGCAGCAGCTGCGCTCTATGCAGTGAATTCAATACCCGCCAATTTACTGCTTGACAAAACCGGCAAAATTGTTGGACGCAATTTGCGCGAAGAGAAACTTCGTGAGAAAATGGCAGAACTCCTGAAATAATAAATTAGTTGGAAGTGCCTAAAGTTCGGAGTGCATAGAATTTCAACTCCGAACTTTAGGCACTCTGGTTCACTTTAGACACTTTTTTATATGGAACAATTAACACTCACAACACCAGCATTGTTATTCTCAGCTGTTTCGCTGATTATTTTGGCTTATACCAATCGGTTTCTGGCTTATGCTTCTGTAGTTCGAACTCTCCATGCTGCGTTTAAAGAAAACCCAAATTCTGTTCTTCATAGTCAGATTCAGAATTTAAGAAAACGCCTTCGGCTAACACAAACCATGCAGATACTTGGAATTTCAAGCCTTCTGCTTTGTGTGGTTTGTATGTTCCTTATTTATGTGAAATTTCAAATTTGGGCAGAAGTTCTCTTTGGAATAGCCTTGGTTTTACTGATTCTTTCACTCGCCATCTCGATTCGTGAAATCCAGATTTCGGTTAAAGCCCTTGATTTGCATTTGGATGATATGGAATAGGGAACTTTAGGCACTTTAGTTCATTTGACGCACTTTCTTTCCTTATCTTCGCCCCTTCTTTAAAAAATCTTCATGAGCCATTATACAGGTGAAATTGCAGCTTTGCTGACAGCCGTTTTTTGGACGGTAACCAGTTTGTCATTCGAATCTGCTGGGAAAAAAATTGGTTCGCTTCAGGTGAATCTGATTCGTTTGGTGGCGGCATTTTTCATCTATTGCATAGTCAATTATTTCCATCGGGGAATGATTTTGCCTCTCGATGCAAGCGCTGAGAGCTGGGCATGGCTTGTGCTTTCAGGAATAGTCGGTTTTGTAATCGGCGATTTGCTTCTTTTTCAGTCCTATGTGGTTGTTGGAGCCCGGATTGCAATGCTCATTATGGCCATTACTCCACCAATTACTGCATTTGCCAGCTGGTTGATCCTTGGCGAAGTCATGAGCCCGATGAACCTGGTTGGTATGGTTGTGACTTTAACCGGAATTTCAATTGTAATTCTGAAACGTGAAAAGCACGAAGACATCACAAAAAAGGGACATAAAATCAGCACCAGTTATAGCATTAAAGGAATATTGCTCGCTTTTGGTGGCGCCGTTGGCCAGGGAGTTGGATTAGTACTGAGCAAAAAGGGGATGGGAAATTACGACGCCTTTGCCGCTTCTCACATCAGGGTAATTACCGGCATGGTGGGTTTTGCAATTATTATTCTGTTCACCAAGCGATATGGAAAAGTTTGGAAAGCCCTGCATCACAAAACAGCCATGAAAAGCGTGGCATTGGGTTCTGTTTTCGGTCCTTTTCTGGGAGTTTCATTTTCACTGCTGGCCATTCAGAATACTCAGGCAGGAATTGCGGCAACCATCATGTCCATTGTTCCGGTGCTGATAATCCCGCCGGCCATTTTGTTCTTTCACGAAAAAGTAAACTGGAAAGAAATCATCGGAGCCGTAATTACTGTCGGAGGTGTCGCTATTTTCTTTTTGTAATTTTCAGGAATGGATTTCAATCAGACCATTGAGCTTTTTCCAGTGATTGACCAGAAAGAATACCACAATGCTTGCAGAACAGCAGTCGGATAAAGGCATTGCCAGCCAAATTCCATGGAGTCCAAAATAGCCGGGAAGCAGAAATAACAGCGGAATCAGTATTATCACCTGCCTAAGCAGGGTAAGTAAAACTGCAATTTTTGCTTTGCCCATCGACTGGAAGAAATTTCCGGCAACCACCTGAAAGCCGATAATTGGTAAAGCCAACAGACTCAACCGAAGCCCTTCTTTCCCAAAATCCAAAAGACCCTGATCGTTGGAATTGAAAAGTCTCACAATACTTCCGGGAATGCTTTCGACAACGATAAAGGAAAAGACAGCGATTGCGGTTGCTGCGATAATCGCAATCCGTAAGGTATCCTTAACTCTCGTATACGATTGTGCTCCATAATTATAACTGATAATGGGTTGCGATGCCATGTTGATCGCTACGATAGCCATCACGATTAGGGTCAGCACACTGTTCACAATTCCCATTGCACCAACTGCCAGGTCGCCGCCAAAAGCAATGAGTTTGGTGTTGATTAATCCCTGTACAAAACTATTGGCAATCTGCATAAAAAATGGTGCCATCCCAATGGCCAGAATTTCAAGTGTTATTTTTGAATTAAACCGGATGTTCTCAATTCGTAGTTTGACCACTGATTTTGTACTCCGGAAGTGCCACAAAACCCAAATCGTCAGTACGATCATAGAAATCACGGTTGCATAAGCTGATCCTTTTACACCCATGCCCAAGCCAAAAATAAATATGGGATTCAGGATCATATTGGTTCCTGCACTGATGATCATCGAAAACATAGCGATGCGTGGGTTTCCTTCAGCCCGGATGATGTTGTTGAGCGAAAATCCGACGACCTGAAAAACTGTTCCGGCCAGAATAATGTCCAGATAATCATTGGCATATCCGATCGTTTCGGGAGTTGCACCGAACGATCGCAGCAATATACCCTTTAGGGAAAAGCCAATGATTGTGATGAGGATCGAAACCAAAAGCATCAATACAATTCCACTGCCAAGCACCTGCTCAGCCTTTCGCAGATCGTGTTTGCCCAGGTTTATGGAAACCAGTACTCCGGCACCAATCCCGATCAACATACCAAATCCCATCACAATTAACATGACAGGGAACGTGACTGAAACGCCGCTTAAAGCCATTGAGCCAACGCCTTGTCCAATGAAAATTCGGTCAACAATGTTGTATAAGGCATTGATGAACACCCCGATAAATGCTGGTACAAAAAATTTCAGCATGAGTCGTGGTATCGGAATTTCAGCAAGGTCTCTGGATCTCTGGTTCATTTATAGGTAACTGTTGGGTTGCAAAGATACAAGTACTGTCAAGGAAAAAGGAAAATGAATCCAGAAAAACAACAATCGAGGTAAAAGCACCATCGGTGCGGAATATTTGTAGAAAAAGAATGCAAACGAGTGAAGCCGTCCGTGAAATAAAGTTGAATAGAATTTCATCCTCGTTTCGGACGAAATAGATTTAACCTATTGAAAAGAAGCATATGCAAATGGCGTCACAGAAAATAGTAAACAAAAATCAGGATGCTTCAACACTCTATCTATGCTGAAATGATTAATTTTGAGGCGAATTTGAAATATAAATTTAATGAACAACGAAGAAGGAAATAGGATTCAGGAAAACGTACTGAAAGGATTGAAATCGAGTGACTCCCAAAAAGTGATTGAAACAATCGCTGAGCTCCGCGAGTCGGGCAATGTGGCTTATATCCCTTTGCTGATTGACATGTTGATTTCTACTCCGGATACTGAAATCAGGAAGAAGATCAGGGTACTTTTTTCTAATCTGAAAGATAATGATGCCATCCCAATCATTATTTCAGCTATTCAGGATCCCAGATATTCGCCGGAACTGAAAGCGCTGGTATCAAGTTGTTGGGAAAACGGATTGGATTATACCAAATACATTTCCCTGTTTGTGGATTTACTGATTGAAAAGGACCTGGAAGTCGCGTTTGAATCTTATACCGTGATCATGAACACCGAAAATAAAATTGAACAGTCAATTATTGATATTCAAATCGGGCGACTTGATAATGCTTTAGCTTCTATGCCCGAACTGAAACGTCAGTTATTGCTCGATGTGATTGATTTTCTGCCTTCAATCGGATTTTAGGATTTATGAAATGACCGGTAGCTTTTCTTTCAAAGCTGCTCCGGTATATGATTCCGGAATATGGATCAGGTCTTCAGGTTTTCCTTCAAACAGGATTCTTCCGCCGTCTTTACCTCCTTCAGGACCAATGTCGATGACCCAATCTGCACATTTTATTACATCCAGGTTGTGTTCGATAATGATGATGCTGTGACCGCGTGCAATCAGGGCATTAAACGAATCGAGCAACTTGCGGATATCGTGGAAGTGAAGCCCGGTGGTCGGTTCGTCGAAAATGAACAGGGATGGACTTCCTTTTTCTTTGGCCAGAAAAGATGCCAGTTTGATGCGCTGGCTTTCACCACCAGATAGGGTGCTTGATGATTGGCCGAGTTTGACATAGCCCAAACCAACGTCCTGCAATGGTTTCAGAAGCTTGGCTATTTTTTTTGCTGAGGTCGATTTGTTGCTTCCGAAGAAATCAATGGCTTCATCGACTGTTAAATCAAGGATGTCGTAAATGTTTTTCTCCTCAAATGTGATTTCCAGAATTTCGTCCCTGAACCGCTTGCCCTTGCAACTTTCGCAAACCAGGTGAATGTCGGCCATGAACTGCATTTCAACAGTTATCTCACCTTCGCCCTGACATTCTTCACAGCGTCCACCTTCAATATTGAAGGAAAAATGAGACGGTTTGAACCCGCTGAATTTGGAACTTTGAAGTTCGGAATATAATTTACGGATTTCGTCGTAAACCTTTAGATAAGTCACCGGATTGGAGCGCGATGACTTCCCGATCGGGTTCTGATCGACAAATTCAACGGAAGTGATCAGGTTGAGGTCGCCGCGGATCATGTCGTGTTGTCCGGTTTTTTCGCTGAAGCCGCCAAACATTTTTGCTATGGCGGGATGTAATATTTTGGATACCAAAGAAGATTTTCCGGAGCCACTCACACCAGTAACCACACAAATGGTATTGAGCGGGAATTTGACATTAACATTCTTCAGATTATTCTCACGCGCTCCGGTAATTTCGATGAAATTACTCCATTTTCGGCGGGTCAGAGGTACATGAATACTTTCTCTGCCAGTCAGGTATTTGGCGGTCATGCTTTCCGAAGAGCTTTCCAATTGTTCGTGCGTTCCCTGGAAAACGACCTCACCGCCCAGACGGCCAGCCAATGGACCGATATCAATAATTTCGTCAGCCGACCGGATGATTTCTTCGTCGTGTTCAACCACTAAAACGGTATTGCCAAGTTTTTGTAACTTCCGCAAAACCCTGATCAGCCGGGCAGTATCTCTGGAATGGAGGCCAATGCTTGGTTCATCCAGAATATACATCGAACCAACCAGGCTGCTTCCCAGCGAAGTCGCGAGATTGATGCGTTGCGATTCGCCTCCGGAAAGGGTTGACGAGAGCCGGTTCAGGGTTAAATAACCGAGTCCAACATCGGTCAAAAAATCGAGCCGGTTGTTGATTTCGGTAAGTATCCGTTCGGCGATTTGTGTTTCATGGCTGGTTAGTTTCAGGCTTACAAAGAATTCCTGAAGTTCGTCAATAGGTAAAAGCACCAAATCCTGAACTGATTTTTCGCCGACTTTCACATACATGGCTTCCTTTTTCAACCGGGTTCCGCGGCAATCCGGGCAGACGGTCTTCCCCCGGTATCTCGAAAGCATCACGCGGTACTGGATCTTATAAACGTTTTCTTCAAGCATTTTGAAGAATTTATTCAAGCCCTGAAAATGTTTGTTCCCGGTCCATAACAATTGCCGTTGTTCTTCGCTGAGTTCGTAAAATGGCTTGTGTATCGGGAAATTAAATTTTTCGGCCGCATAAACCAGCTCGTCTTTCCACTCCTTCATTTTGTCGCCTTTCCAGCAGGCAACTGCATCCTGGTAGATGGATAATGATTTATTGGGAATAACCAAATCTTCGTCAATTCCGATCACTTTTCCGTATCCTTCGCAGAGTTTGCAGGCTCCGATAGGGTTGTTGAAACTGAACATGTGCACGGAAGGCTCTTCGAATTCGATACCATCAGCTTCAAAAAGGTTGGAAAAATGCTCTTCCCGAACTTCAGTACCAACATACATTTTAACGATACACTCGCCATGCCCTTCAAAAAATGCGGTTTGAACAGAATCGGCAATCCGGCTCAGGTTGTCTTCATCGTTCAAAACCGTCGCCCGGTCAATTACAATGATACAGGATTGATCTTTGCAATGTTCCTGACTGTTTTCTTTTAAAAGCTCATCGATTTTCCGGACTTCGCCATTGATTTCAAGGCGTGTAAATCCTTGCTGGAGTAATAATTCTGCTTCCTGAAGCAAATTTCTATCTTTTTTGAATTTCAAAGGAGAGCCAATCATGAACCGCGTGTTCTCAGGAAAACACTGAATGTAGTTGATTACATCGCTTACATGTTGCTGCTTGACTTCTTTTCCTGAAATTGGGGAAATAGTTTTCCCAATTCGGGCAAACAGCAATTTCATGTAATCGTAAATTTCGGTTGAGGTGCCTACCGTGGAACGTGGATTGCGTGTATTAACCTTCTGTTCGATGGCTATTGCCGGAGGAATTCCCTTGATGTAATCGACTTCAGGTTTGTTGATCCGGCCCAAAAACTGGCGGGCATATGACGATAAACTTTCAACATACCGGCGCTGACCTTCAGCATAAAGCGTGTCGAATGCAAGTGATGACTTTCCGGAGCCTGATAATCCGCTGATTACGATGAATTTATTTCGGGCAATATTCAGGTCAATGTTTTTTAAATTGTGCACTCTGGCGCCCTTTATCTGGATATATGATGAATTTTTTATGGAAGAAGTCATTTGTTATGTTATTATTGATGAAAATAAATTTGGTATTCTGAAAAAAATGATTCACTTTTACAAGCACAAAATTAGCAAATTGTTTAACTCTCATTCTAAAAAGGCTTGCTTATAGGCGGAACTCTACTCTTTAATTATTGAAAATAGTCACATAATAATTCAGAGTAATGTTCAGAACAGAAGATCTGAGCGATAATTCGCTCGTAAAACAATTTGTTGATGGGGACCAGAAGGCAATTGAGATATTGATAACCCGGCACAAAAAGAGAGTTTTTACCTACATCTTACTTATCGTAAAAAACCACCATCTTGCAGAAGATATCTTTCAGGATACTTTTATTAAGGTGATACGTTCATTAAAGACCGGAAAATATACCGAAAACGGAAAATTTATTTCCTGGGTACTTCGTATTTCTCACAACCTGATTATTGATCATTTCCGGAAGGAAAAATTGCTGAATACAACTTCGAACGACGATACGAATATTGATCTTTTTAACTCTCCAAAGTATTCCGAAGAAAACATAGAAGACAAACTGGTATTTGAACAAATTACCAGCGATGTGCGCCTTCTGGTTGATGAATTGCCTGACGACCAAAGACAGGTAATCCTGATGCGTCATTTCCAGGGATTGAGTTTTAAAGAGATTGCCGATTTGACAGATGTCAGTATTAATACCGCTTTGGGACGCATGCGATATGCATTGATCAACCTCCGAAAAATGATTGAGAAAAAAAATCTGAGTTTGACAAAAATTTAGAGGAATTGTTACAATAATATTTCTTCGGCTGCGTTATTGATTTATAACTAAAAAATGTAACGTTAGCCTATGAGTAAACTCTCTACTTTAAATTATTTGGTCAATTCATATTACGCCGGGAAAAAAGAGGTTCGCATCCTTCAGATGAAAGGAATTGCTGCTGGAAATTTTGAAACGGATACCGATCAGATTGAGTTTGAACCTTCGCAAAGCAGTATTAACGCAATTTTAAGTTTTGCATCACAATGCGGAGTAATCAAATCAATAAATAACGGAAATATAGAATTGAACCTGAATTAGAACCTGAAAAAATATTTTAAAGCATCTTGACAAGGATGCTTTTTTTATTTATATTTGTGATATCAAATTAATATTAAAACAATTTAAAATTGATAGTATGGAAAAATTATTTACCGCCCGTTCCGGCTATTTGTATTTGTTGGTCGAATTAGTGCTTCTTGCATTGGCAATTGCAGGCTTCGCTTCAGAAGTTGTCATTCCTGCAGTTTTTCTGATCGTTGCATTTGTATTAATTGCGCCTGGCTTTATGGCCGTTGATCCAAATCAAAGCTATGTGCTCATTCTTTTTGGTGCGTACAAAGGCACCATCAAAGACAATGGTTTTTTTTGGGTTAATCCATTCTTTGTGAAAAAGAAATATTCACTTCGGGCCCGGAACTTTAACAGCGAGCCGATTAAAGTGAACGATAAATTGGGAAACCCGATTATGATCGGCCTGGTTCTGGTATGGAAAGTGGAAGAAACTTACCGCGCTGCATTTGGGGTTGATGAATATGAACACTTTGTAGTTGTCCAGAGCGAGGCTGCTTTGCGTAAACTGGCCGGTTTGTATCCGTATGATAATATTGAAGACGATCATGCAAAAATCACCTTACGCGATGGCGGTGAAGAAGTAAACCAGATGCTCGAAAACGAAATTCGTGAACGTTTGGAAATTGCCGGAATTCATGTCATTGAAGCCCGTATTAATTACATTGCTTATGCTCAGGAAATTGCACAGGCCATGTTGAAACGTCAGCAAGCTACAGCAATTGTTGCTGCACGTTTTAAAATTGTTGAAGGTGCAGTCAGCATGGTTGAAATGGCATTGGCCGAATTAAGTAAGCGCGAAATAGTTACTCTTGACGAAGACAAAAAGGCGACCATGGTAAGCAATCTTTTGGTGGTTTTGTGCGGCGACAAGGAAGCTACTCCGGTAGTGAATACAGGCACTCTATATCAATAGTACTATGAAAAAAGTTCTGTTTAAGGAAATTCAATCATTAACTCAAGGCTGGAACATGATCCTGATTCTGGGTACACATATTCCGCTGCTGATTTTCTTTTGCTACGCCTTGTATGAGCAAACAGTCAAAGGAGTTGAAATTGGCGACAATCCGGCACCAAACTGGGCTTTGGTTTTGCTGATAATCACTATGGTGGTTACTTTGTGGGGTTCATTAGTCATGAAACTGGAGGTTTGGATCGATCAGGATGGAGTGCATTACCGGTTTTTCCCTTTAGTATTTAAAGATAAGCTTATTTCGAAAGCTGAAATTCAGCAGTACGAAATCAGGAAATACAGTGCTATTCTCGATTACGGCGGTTGGGGTTTACGTCGTGGAATTGGCAGAAAATGGGGCAAAGGATATATTATTAGTGGAGATACAGGTTTGCAGCTTTATTTAACCAATGGAAAGAAAGTACTGTTTACTACCCAGCGTTCGCAAGCAATCATTTATGCTATGGACGAGATGATGAAAATAAAATAACTCAGTAACATATTAAAATAAGAGATTATGAAACTACAGCAAATAGCATTTATTATAGGCTTACTTATTTCAACGCTGGCATTTGGCCAAACAGAAGTAATAATTACCCTGAAAACTGAAACAGGAAATATTGAAGGGACATTAATGATGCCATCAGGAAAATTGCCTGTTTCAGTGGCTTTGATCATTGCGGGCTCTGGTCCGACAGACCGGAATGGTAATAACCCAATGATGACTAATAATTCGCTGAAAATGCTTGCCGAAGGATTGGCGAAGAATGGAATTGCCTCACTAAGATATGATAAGCGGGCAATTGGCGCGAGTCAAAAAGCCGGAGTGAATGAAGCGGACCTCCGTTTTGAAATGTATGTTAATGACGCCATTGAATGGATCAAGCTTCTGAAGAATGATAAAAGTTTCAACCAAATGGTCGTGATTGGTCATAGTGAAGGTTCGCTGATAGGAATGATTGCCTCTCAGAATGCAAATGTTGACAAGTTCGTTTCAATTGCCGGAGGAGGTCAGTCGGCCGATAAAATTATCATGGAACAACTGAAGACACAGCCAGCGAGTGTTTTGGATCTTGTAACTCCGATTTTGAACGAACTGGTAAAAGGAAATACGGTTGAAAATGTGCCACCAATGCTGAACTCCTTATTCCGGACAAGTGTGCA
>JBAWZG010000079.1:0-18281 GCA_037143155.1 Bacteroidia bacterium | reverse complement strand
CGGAAAGGATATTTTTTGCCGCCAACATTGCCAATCAAATCTTTATAAGATTCTTCAAGAAGGAGGATTTTTACGTTAAAATTGGTAACCTGATCGGTTGAGCCACCAACCACATTGGCCGAATTGGCAATTTCAGTCACAATTCCTTTAAATTTTCGACCCAGGTAGGCATCAACTTCCACCAATGCGGTATCATTCATATTCACCCGGACAATATCATTTTCATTCACATCCACTTTAACCTCCATCAGGTTCAAATTGGCAATGACCATTGTTTCGGTACCTGCATACATGTTGGTTCCCACCACACGTTCACCTTTTTCTACATTCAGGCGAGCCACAGTTCCGTCCATCGGAGAATAAATTTTGGTTTTAACAAGCTGTTCCTGAGCTTCAGCAACTGATGCTTCGGCTGATTTTACAGCATATTGTGCAGCTTTTACTTCCGAAAGAGCGACTTTATTTGAAGCTTCGGCCGATTCGAAATCCGAAACCGGGATTGCATCCTGCTTGAAAAGTGAATTTGCACGTTTGAAAGCCATATCACTTTCAATCAGGCGTGCTTCAGTCTGGGCAAGCCTGGCCTGCGACGAACTTAAACTGGCCTGTGCCCTGTTGTATGCCTGAATGTACATATCGGGTTTAATGACCATTAACAACTGGCCTTTTGTGACCTCGTTTCCTTCCTCAATCTGCATCTCAATAATCTCTCCTGAAACATCAGGACTGATTTTGACCTCAGTTTCAGGCTGAACTTTACCGTTAGCTGTAATCAGTTCAGTAATGGTTTTACTTTCAACTATTTTGGTTGAGACATTGATTTGGTAGTCTTTTCCAAACCAACCCAGTTTTTTCCCGGCAACCAGTACAATGATGACGATCACCACCAATGCAATTCCATAGGGTAAAAGTCTATTCGATTTCTTCTTCATCTTTTTTAAGTTTTGAATATAAGTATGGTAACAGTTTTTAAAATTACAACATTTCTGAAACCAAAAGTTTCTTTCTGCCAATTATTGCCAAAAATCAAGTTTCAAAATCATCCGGATTCGTTGCTGGCAAAGCGAAGATGATCGCCGCTGCTGCCCGGATTCAATTTATAATTACTGCCAATCGATGTGGCTAACAATTATTTGTACTTTTGCACCATTGAATCTACCTGTATCAAAACATTCACATCAATCAGGTGTTATCTGTTCTTAGGAATAATAAATACTTTTTCACGATAACTTCCTTCGGGATATTTTTGAAACAAAAACTTTAAATTAATGAATCAGCCCAAATTAAATGTTGAAGAATCGATGACCGGAATGAATATTCAAAATATGTCGTTTGAATCATTTCTGGATAATTTAAAAGCCCGCATGAAGAATGTTTTTCATGTTCGTGCGGACATTGATCAGATGGCAGTTAAACGCGGAATGCCTCCTTTTGTCATGCGCGAAATCATGAGTCTAAATCCTTTGGCTGTTGGCATCCCAACACGATTTGGAGGCCGGGGAGCTAAAATGGAGGAATGCCTTGCCTTACTGGCAGCAGCATCCTACGAATCACTTGCATTGTCTTTGACATTTGGCATTAACTCGGCTCTTTTTCTGCAGCCTGTAGCCAAATATGCTCAGGAAGAAGCTAAAGCTCCGGTTTTCAATCGCTTCCTGAACCAACAGAATATGGGCGGACTCATGATAACCGAACCGGGATTTGGAAGTGATGCGCTCAGCATGCAAACTTCGTTTACCGAAAAAAACGGTAAATATCATCTCGAAGGAACCAAACATTGGGCCGGATTGACTGGTTGGGCTGAATTCTGGCTCTTAACCGCCCGTGAACGAAGCAATTCGGGTGATTTGAAACGTGACATTGATTTCTTTATCTGCGACGTAAATAGTCCCGGACAACAAATAGTGGTTGAAGAGTTTTACGAAAATCTGGGTCTCTTTCAAATTCCATATGGCCGTAACAGATTAGATGTTGAGATTCCTAAAGTACAGAAACTGGTGCCTGAAACTACCGGTGTTAAAATGATGCTTGATTTGCTTCACCGCAGCCGCATGCAATTTCCGGGTATGGCAATGGGTTTCATTCAGCGCTTGCTCGACGAATCGATTGCCCATGTTAACCAACGCTTAGTTGGCGGAAAACCACTTTTTACGTACGATCAGGTACAGCAACGACTGGCAAAACTTCAGGCCTCCTATACCATTTGTTCGGCTATGTGCGCCAACAGCAGCGAAAAAGCCGGCATCGAAAACGATCTTTCGCTCATCGGCTTTGAGGCCAATTCGGTAAAAAGTGTGGTTACCGATCTGATGCAGGAGGCTGCACAATCAGCAACTCAGCTCGTCGGTGCCCAGGCATACAAATTAAATCATGTCGCCGGAAGAAGCATTACCGACAGCCGTCCGTTCCAGATATTCGAAGGATCGAATGATATTCTGTATGCTCAGATTTCAGAAAGCCTGGTGAAAATGATGAAAAAAACGAAAGAGAGTAATTTATTCCAGTTCCTGAAAAATTATGATCTGACTTCCAAGTCGGCAACTTTCCTTAAAGAAATGCTTGATTTTGAATTGAATATGAACATCCCTCAACGAAAAATGGTTGAATTGGGTCAGGTACTCGGTCGAATCGTATCATTCGAAATGGTTATAAATTTGGGAGAAAAAGGATTCCGTAGCGATTTGATTACCAATGGACTAACCATGTTAAATCAGGAAATTACTGCTTTAATGAGCAGTTTCAAACATCAGGTCGAAACTGTTGTCGTTGAAGATTATCAGGACAATAGTTCTTGGTTGAAATTCGTTCATGCTTAAAAAAATACCTTGATGAAGTTTTATTCCTACGCAATCTATTCACAAGAATCAGGCGATTTCTATTACGGGTATTTTGACGATCTTGAGAAAGTTCTTGAAATGCACAATGCTGATCTGATTGCCCCAACAAAAGGGAAAGGTCCCTGGGTTTTAATGTTTTCGGAAGGTTACGATAACCGGATGAGAGCGATCAGGCAGTCGAGTTTTTACCGGTCGGTGAAAGGACAGCGGTTTATGAAAAAAATGCTCAATTTTTAGAGTGTGAAGCGGAATGAGTTGGAAAGTCAGACAAGCAAAAAGAAACTTCAGGATTTACTCTTAACAACTTAATGTTAATAAATAATTGATTGACAACCATAGTTTTGCTTATACTGTGTTTGATCTTTTGTAGTTTTGTAATCAAATTTAATCCGATAAGGCCATGAAAAAAATCATCTTAGTCGCATTTACTTTAGCGCTGCTGACGAGTGGATGTAAAGTATTCAAATCATCCAAGAAAAGCGTAGCAGCTCCAAAAACTGAAACAACTGCAGAAACTAAAGTCTTTTCAGTACCGGCTCCAAAGCAGGAAGTTCGTGCAAACCCGACTTCGGATACCATGTATGAACCTGCTGATCAGGCTACCGGCAAACCCGTTTCTATGCGCAGCGAAAAGTTTACCATGTCGACTGAAGATCAGGCAGCCTACGGAAGTAAAAGCTTTTTTGTGATTGTTGGTAGTTTCGCCAGCAATGATAATGCGAATAAATTCAAAAAAGATCTTGCACAGCAAGGCTTCAAGCCAATCATTCTTCACAGCGAAACCGGCAATTTCCGTGTTTGTGTTGACTCGTTTACCGAAGAAGCTGCTGCCAGAAGCCGCGTTCAGAAAATCAGAACTGAACATCCAAAATATGCTGACGCCTGGCTGTTGATCAAAAAGCAATAAATTCAAAAGCTAAAATATTAAAACCCGATGCATATGCTGCACCGGGTTTTTTTATCTTAGTTTTCGGTAAATTATCCCATAATAACTTTCACCTCATGTTCTTCACCATCTTCGAAAAGAGGAATCAGATTCGAAGTTTGTGAGCGACCATCAACGATGATTTCCTTCACACCTTTAGAGACGCCATTCGGGTTTTGAACATCAATATGATACTCGGCTCCCCTGAATTTGCGGCTGATTTTAAAGCCTTTCCAATCGTTTGGAATACATGGATCGACGATTAATCCTTCGTAATCAGGTTGGATTCCCAGAATGAACTGGGTAATTGCGTAGAAATTCCAGGAAGCTGTTCCGGTTAACCAGGAATTTTTGGCTTCACCTGGTTTAAAAGCATCCTTCCCAGCCACCATTTGAGCATAAACATAGGGTTCCGTTTTGTGCAATTCGCTGATCTCTTCAAGATAAGACGGACAAATTTTCCGGTAATATTCCCAGGCACGGTTTCCGTTGCCAACCACTGTTTCGCCAATCATGATCCATGGATTGTTGTGGCAGAAAACACCAGCATTTTCCTTGTATCCCGGAGGGTATGACGAGATTTCGCCATATTCAATGTAGTATTTCGTGAATGCCGGATTATTCAGTACAATCCCATATTTCGAATCGAGACGCTCTTTTACCGAATCCAACGCTTTTTCGCAAAGTCCTTCTTCTTTTCCAATCCCGGCCATGGTGCACAAACCGTTCGATTCAATGAATATTTTACCTTCTTCGTTCTCGTTGCTGCCGATTTTGTTTCCGTAATAATCGTAGGCACGGATAAACCATTCGCCGTCCCAGCCATGTTTTTTCACAGCATCAATCATAGCGTCAATGTGCGTTTGGGCGCGGGCAGCCTCTTCTGAATTTCCAAGCTGATTGCAAAGCATCACATAATCGCGTCCATAAATCACAAACAGTCCGGCGATCATGAGTGACTCAGCTTTAGTTCCTTCAGATTGGTTTTCTGTGGTTTGAAACGATTCGTTGGGGTCGTTCGAAAAACAATTCAGGTTCAAACAGTCGTTCCAGTCGGCGCGACCGATGAGCGGCAAACCATGAGGTCCAAGGTTGTTGACTACGTGATCAAAAGAAACGGTCAAGTGATCAAATAGCGTGCGGGCAACCGACATGTCGTTGTCGAAAGGGACCATTTCGCTCAGGATTCCGAAGTCTCCTGATTCTTTGATGTAGCTGATTGTCCCTAAGATCAACCACATCGGGTCGTCGTTAAATCCGCCACCAATGTCGTTGTTCCCTTTCTTCGTCAACGGCTGGTACTGGTGGTAACAGCCACCATCCTGAAATTGTGTCGAAGCAATGTCGATGATACGTTCGCGGGCACGTTCCGGAATCTGGTGGACAAAGCCGATCAAATCCTGGTTCGAATCGCGGAATCCCATTCCACGGCCGATGCCGCTTTCGAAATATGAAGCAGAACGCGAGAAACAAAAGGTAATCATACATTGGTATTGATTCCAGATGTTGACCATCCGATCGAGCTTTTCGTCACCCGAATCAACCGTGTAAACACTCAGCAGATTATCCCAGTATTCATGCAATTCGGCCAAAGCAGCATCTACTTTTGCGGCAGTGTTGAATTTCGCAATGGTTTCTTTGGCTTTGGTTTTGTTGATGATGTTTTTCGATTCCCATTTTTCATCCTCTTTGTTTTCGACATAACCCAAAACGAAAACAAATTCTTTTGTTTCGCCCGGGTTCAGTTCCACTTCAAGATAATGCGAAGCAATGGGCGACCAGCCATGTGCTTCACTATTCATTGGCTTTCCGTCAGCAACCACCTGCGGTTCGTCGAAGCCATTGTACAATCCGAAAAACGACTCGCGGTCGGTATCAAAGCCCTGAACCGGAACATTTACCGAATAATATGCAAAATGGTCACGACGCTCTTTGTATTCCGTTTTGTGATAGATGACCGAATCTTCAATCTCCACCTCGCCGGTTGAGAAATTTCGCTGGAAATTTTCCATGTCAGCGGCGGCATTCCACAAACACCATTCAACAAAAGAGAAAATTTTCAACTTCTTAACTTCCTTCGAGTTATTGGTCAGCGTCAGTTTCTGAACTTCAGCCCAAGTTTTTAACGGAACAAAATAAAGCGCAGTCGTGGTAACGCCATTCTTTTCGCCTTTGATGGATGTGTAATTCATTCCATGGCGACACTCGTAGCTATCGAGCTCAGTTTTGCATGGTTTCCAGCCAGGAGACCAGGTGGTATCGCCATCTTTGATATAGAAATATTTGCCGCCACTGTCCATCGGAACGTTATTGTAGCGATAGCGTGTTAAACGGCGAAATTTTGCATCCTTATAAAATGTATATCCACCTGCAGTATTTGAAATCAGCGAGAAAAAATCTTCATTACCCAGATAGTTAATCCAGGGCCAGGGAGTTTTGGGGTTGGTAATCACATATTCTCTGTTCTGATCGTCGAAATGTCCAAATTTCATAGTTCTTATCTATTAAATAAATTGAATTCTAAATATGTAAACGCACATTAGGCTGTCGCCTTTGCTCTACGGTTGTTTAATTCTATGGTAATCTCATCCATTTTCTTCTGATTCAATGGGTAAAGGGTCATGAAACCGGCAGTGATCAGGGCAATTAAAGTTGGAATCCAACTCATCAGCATAATGATTCCCGGAATTGCGCCTTGAATCGACACTTCATTTTGTCCATCATAATGGAATGCTGCCAAAACAAATCCAATGATTGCACCGGCAATACCTCCTCCAAATTTCGTTGCAAATGAACCTGCCGAGTAAACCAATCCTGTTGCCCGTCTTCCATTTTTGTATTCCGAATAGTCTGCCGCATCACCCAGCATCGCAAAGAACAGGGTTGGGAAAATGGCCGCACCGATTTCGGATATGATTCCGATGGTGAAAATTCCAATGGTATTATCCGGACTGCAAAGCGCGAGTAAGGCATTAACAACACCTGAAAAGATCAATGCATAAATAAAAAGTTTGCGCTTGCCCCAGCGTTTTCCAAGAGGTGAAGTAATCATCGCGCCAGCAATAGACGCCAAAGCGAGAGCAACCATGTAGGAGGCTGCCAGCAATTGGTTGTGCAAATAATGTGAGAAATAGATGACTACAATTCCTTGTTTGATGGAATTATACACATTGAAAAGCATTCCAATGACCAGCAGAACAAGCCAAGGTTTGTTCCGGATCAGGTCTTTCAAGTCTTTGAGTAAATTGGTTTCCTGATCTTTTGGAGGCTGTACACGTTCTTTCGTAGTTGCGAAAGTGAAAATCATGAACAACGATAAAAATATGGACATCAGATAAATTGCCGAGCTGTAACCCTTTTTTTGGTCGATAATGGATATTCTGGATGCTTCAAGATTGTCTTCGCCCGACACAATAAAGGAATAATCCTTTTTTGCTTCCATCGAAAAACTTTTCCCTTGTGTCGGTTTGTTTGGGTTATTTGTGGCAGTGGCATCAGCCCAGGTAAACATGGCAATACCGTCCTTTGTTTTGATATTCACATTCTTAACATCCTCCGTTGTCGATACGGTGACTTCATATTTTTTTGCATCCAGTTTATCGACATTGATGGTTGGATTGATGTTCCCAAAATGCGCAACCAGATAAAGTAAAGCTCCCTGAACCACCATACCCCCGATAAAAGCTCCGACCATGCGGTAAGAACCCAGACTTGTCCGTTCTTTATCATCGGGAGTCATAACAGCCATTAATGCACCATAGGGGATATTATTGGCGGTATAGATCACGAAAAATAAGAGGTAAGTCACATAGGCATAAATCACTTTTCCGGTTGGTGCTAAATTCAGGGTTGTGAACAGCATGGAAAGTGTTATTCCCAAAGGAACTGCGGTCCATAATATCCAGGGTCGGAATTTGCCGTATTTCGAATCAGTACGGTCGCATAAAATACCCATGAGTACATCGAGAATACCATCACCGAAGCGGGCAATCAGGAAAAGTATTCCAACCACAGCGGGATTCAACCCAAAAACATCGGTGTAAAAAATAAAAAGGAAAGTTGATACTCCGCGCCAGGCAATGTTGGCAGCACCATCTCCAAGTGCATACCCGATTTTTTCTTTTAAGGAAAGTTTTTCCACAAGGTTTCGTTTTAGTCGTTAGGTTTATCGATCGACATTTCGCTGAATTACTGCGAAAAGTGTTATTTGCCAATCGTATAGGATACGAATATCAACAAAATTTTCGAAATAAAAGTCAAAAGTGGGATATTCTTATTGTAATTGCAACAAGAAGAAAGTAAAACAGTTTGATATTCGCAAAATGGAATAAAATTACGGATGAAAAAGAGTACTCTAATTCTGTGGTTAAGAAGAACCTCAGCTTAGGATATACAAAATCTCAGCCGAATAACATAAAAATTCCTACCTTTAGCCGATGGACTTTGGAGCTTCGTTCCATTGATTCTGACTGCAAATCAGCGACAGCCGCTGCTTTTTAACCAACCATTTAAAGTCATTATGTTCAGATTAACTTGTTTTTTAATCAGTGTATTTGTCACGCTTAACTGTAGTGCTCAGTTAAAATTAATCCATAATTACCTTGAGGGCGAAGGTGGAATCGAAGGATTAAAATATCCGAATGGTTTGGAAACCGACAATGCAGGAAACATGTACATCATCGGAAATTCATCATACCTTCATCTGTTTCTGCCAGAGACAACCGATGATCTGGCATTTGTTGAGTTAAAAAAGGTGTCGGATATTCCAGGTCTTGCAAACGCTGATGAAATTAAAGCAACACCCGACCATCATTGGTTTTATATTGTTGCCGACAATAAACTTTTGCTTTTTTCAAAAAAATTGCAGTCGGGTCAATTGGATTATGTGAAGACTTTCGAAAACAATATAGATGTTGAATTTGGATATGGGGTTTTTACTGATTTGGCAATTTCTCCCGATGGAAAGAACCTCTATCTGGCAAGAGAAGATGATACGGACCAACACGCGTTGAAAGTTTTTGCCATTGATTCCGAATCAGGAAATTTAACCTTAAAAAACAAAATTGATGGAATAAAAAACATCAATAACATTGTGTGCAACAATCAGTTTATCTACACAACATCGCGTGGGAACAACGAAAATTCGGTTTGTGTATTTAAACGAACTGAAAATGATAACCTATTATTGGTACAGAAAATAAATGCTGCTGATACCATTTCACAAATAAAAAGTCTTTCGTTATCTGCTGACAGCAAGTTCATGTACTTCGCCGACAATAAATCGGTTTTTACTTTTAAAGCAAACCAAACAAGCGGAGAATTAAAATACAGTGATAAACTTACAATCAGCGATTATTACGAGCATTTCTGGAACGAAACCACCCTTACCACGAGTTCCGACAACCAGAATCTGTATCTGACAGATTTTTTGGGGATAATGGTCTTTAAGAGAGATGTTGAATCTGGTAAAATAACTTCTATTCAAAAAATCCAGGAAGACTATAATTTTACCGGGTTTTACAGCATTTCGACTTTAAAAATATCAGCATCAGGCTCAAAGGTTTACGTTTTGAGCAAATACAACGATTCATTTATTATTTTCGACAGAAATATAACCGACGGAACACTTACTTATTCGAAGAAGATATCGAACGAACAAAGTAAAATAAAAGGCCTGACTGATATTAGAGGTGTTATTATACCCAAAAATGGAAAATTTCTTTATACGTTAGCCGGATCAGGGTACAATACAATTGGTTTTTATAAACGCTTTCAGGACGGAAGACTTGATTTCCAGAAAAATATTTTATGGAATGAACTGGGGCCTGAAATTGGTGCAGTCAAAGACATTCAATTGAGTCCGGACGAAAGAAGCGTTTATATTTCATCAACAAACATGTATGGCTTAAGAATTTTAAACCGGGATACAGTTTCGGGCAACTTGTCCTTTTTTAATTCTTACACTGTACCTGATCAGATGCAGGACGAAATAATTTCGGAAATTGTTATTCCACCTGATGGTAAAAACTTATATGCAGCCACATACAATAACATTGTCGACTATAAAATTGACACAATTACCCACGATTTAACTTTCAATTCGAAAATATTAACCGAAGGTCCGGATAAGGGTGGACTTGCAGGTTATAAAAAAATTATTGCCAGTAACGACAGTAAATATTTGTACGTTTTCTCAAGCACAAATTTTTCTGCGAATGGAATTTCGGTTTATAAAAGAGGCGCAAACGGCAATCCTGAGCTCGTTGAAACCCTTTCACAGTTCATGGTTGACGTGAATTTCTCGCTTGCCATCAGTCCCGACGACCAATATTTATATGTTGCCGGTACTTCATTACTTTGTTTTAAGCGAAACCAGGAAACCGGCAAACTGACCTATGATTTTGAAATAATATATGACAAATTAAACATCGGTAATTTGTCTTGGCTGGGCAATATCTCAATAAGCCGCGATGGAAAATATCTTCTTGCAGTTTCGAACGAAAAAAAGATTGCACTCTCATTTTACAGGTCGGCTTCAACAGGAAAATTAAAGCTCAAACAAGCTGAATATTATAGTGCTGATAAAAAATATACTTCCGAAGGCCCCTTTTCAGTCTTTTCATACGACATGAAAACAGCCTATATTGCCTCGCCTTACGATGGAAGTCTGGGAGCATACGAAGCCAGCATCCCGCTCGGACTGGATTCAATTTCCGATTTCTGCCGGGGCGATAATGCTACCATTCAGGTTGACGAAGGATATAATTATCTCTGGTCAAACGGAAGTAAAAAGAATTTTACGACAACCACTCAATCCGGTATTTATACGGTACAGGTTAGCGACGGAAACGGAAGAACCGGCGCAGACACAACTATGGTAGTTTTTCACAAGCAGCCCGACTTTTCTTTAATGGTTGAAGATTGGGCATCAACTGACAGTACTTTAATGATTAATTCCTTTATCACCGATGGGGAATTTCCTTATACTTACTTGTGGAACGACGGCTCAACATTACAGTACATCATTGCCAGCAAGCCTGATTCCCTCAATCCGAAAAAAGTTTTTACACTAACGGTAACCAACAAATATGGTTGTTTCAGTTCGGATACGATAAAACTGATTTACACTAATTCGGAAGATCTCCAACTCAACAATGATATTTCAGTGTTCCCCAATCCTTTTAACAACTTTTTAAATATCAATCCTAAGATGGACTTGAAAGGCGATATTTTGGTAAAAATCAGCAATACTGAAGGCAAAGCTATTTTGGAAAAATTACTTCAAGGAGAAAAATTGCATAAGTTGGATGTGGGTTTTCTGAAACCGGGAATGTATGTTATTGAAGTAACAAACAATAAGCATATCCAAACGAGTAAAATTTTGAAATTAAAATCCGATTAAGAACCGGATTACAGATTCCAAGTCAAGAAGTGCTGATTGCAAATCAGCATTAACTGCGGTGTTTTAATCATATTTTAGCATTCTACTTCTTCCTCAATGCAATTACATTGGGGATTTTCCAGAAATGATCGTTAGTATCGTTGGCACACGAATTCGAAACATAACTGCCGTATTTGGCAATTACTGTATCACCGGTATTCACATAGAAACTGGTTTCAGGTCCACCTTCCAGATAAACTGTAGTTCGGATATTCAGCGGCAAGCCTTGCAAGAAGGCAATCATGGTGCGGTGAGTGTATGGTGAACGGGTATAAATAAAGTACAGATTTCCTAATGTATCGATAGCTGTGATGACCATACTGCATGATTGATCTGGTCGCTTCGAGAACTCCATTCCAATGCCTTCAAAACTGATCATGCGCATGCCTTGGCACAGGGAGTTATACTGATGTTGGACGATTTCCCAGGATTGGTCGGTAAGGTCAATGATTTCGAATGGAGGTTTATTCTGAACTTTCGGATGCATGGCCAGCATGGCATTGAAATAGTTGCTTTTCGTCGGATTGTTCAGGTGTTTGTAATTCTTCATATAGCCTTTGTTCGAATGGGCCTTGTTAAACTTATACATTCCGGCATTGATAATCACATTTTGCTTGAATTCACTGGCCCATTCGGGCGCTGTTCGCATCGTTTTGCCATGTTCTGATGCGGTAAGGAATTCGAAATCAAATTTCCGGACATCCACCTTCAGGATACTCAGTTTGGAGTCGTTGACAACTGATTTTTCAGGAGCATCCAATTCGGCATATAGCATTCCATCCATCAGGTTTTTCCAGTGAATTTCACTGATCCATCTGGTTTGTGCCATGCTTGTCGTGTTTACAAGCAGAAAAAGTATGACCATAGAAGGAATTCTTTCCGAAAAGAATTTGGATGGGAATATTTTAAACATCAGTAAAATCGAATCTTGAATTCTTAAAAGGGAATAGCTCGAACAACTCTCCGGAATAATAAAATTCGTAGGCTACCGACCCAAAGGTGTATTGGGTTCCTTTTATGTCGATTCCGGAACCGCCAACTACAGGATTTTGCTTTGGAACCGATGCTTCGTAACCAATGTTGTATAAAGTTGCCAGTATTTCCAAACGATCGCCAATCGGAAATCCCGACCGATCCCATTGAAGTTTGAGTTGTTTAATATTGAGGGCTGCATACAAGTATGAATAATAGTGGTTCTTATACGAAGTCAGGCGGTTAAACCTTTCCTGACTGGGGTTTGCAGTTTGAAAATCGAGAAGCTTCTCATAGGATTTTCCCAAATAAAATATGGAAGAACTGTCTTTCAGGTTTTTTTCGATTGTTTGGGCTGTCTGTATTTTTATTCCGGTTACGCCAAGTGAGAACGTATTTTCAACAGACAATATTTTTAATGGTCCGATCCATTTTTTGTAAGCTTCGCGGCTCGAATTAAATAGCCGGATTTGTTCGCCTACCAGAACTGAAACAATTACGCGGGGCTCAACACCTGCCAGATGGGCCGCCGAATCAATCAGGATTTTGTCCTTTGCAACTGCAAGTTTAAAATCCTGCCACTCCTTAATATTCATCCATTCGAAAACACTTTTCGTATTGAGCTTTTCCTGATTTGGATTCTTCCTTTCCACAAAAGTATTTAGTTCAGTGTGATACATGGCATTATCCTGCATACGAAGATTAACAGCCTCAAGCATGTGCTGAGCTTCTTTCAGGTTGTGGCTCTGATAATATGCATTCTGAATGTAATAAGCATTTTCAGGAAAATATTTGCTTAAAACCGTCAGGTTATGAAGCAGTTGCACTTCATCGAAATTTACTGATTTATCGTTTTCAGTTCCCTTGCCGTATTTATCTTTTATGTCCTGAAAATACCGGTCATTCAGGTCAACAACTCCAGGATCGTTGGTCAAATGTAACTTAACTGCGAAAAAGGCAAGTGTCAAAGTAAAGCCTATAATGGCAAAAATACCCGCAAATCCTAATCCAAAATACTTCAAAATTTTGCGGAAACCCTTGTTTTTCATCTCGATGTAATCCTCCTCTATATTTCCCGCAAATTTACGAAAAGGTGTTATAGTTTGTTAAAAACGCATGGTCTTTTAGTTTAAAATGCTGGAATTAATAATGATAATATTACCTTCGCATCCCGTTCAAATTTTTGAGCTAAGTATTAACCCAAATTTTGAAAATGAAGATTCGTTTCATCGCATTAATTATCAGCCTGTTCATTTCCACCTATAACTTTGCACAGCAAATACTTCCGGATACGATACAGCCTAAGATTCAAGCCAGTGAAATGGATTCATTGCTGAATACAATTGAAGGTATTCATGAGGATTCAATTCAATCGCTCAATGAATTGCTTTACAAAAACATCTGGAGCTCTTCACAGATAAAATATCCTGAAAACACTTTACCCAATAAAAACGATACCATCGCATTGGCTCTTGTCCTGCCCGGTAACCATCCTTTTTTCATGCCGATTCATGGTATTATACTTTCCAAATTTGGGATTCGTCATGGCCGAATGCACACCGGAACAGATATCCGGTTGAATTCGGGAGACACGGTAAGATGTGCTTTTGATGGAAAGGTGAGGCTCGCCAAGCGTTTCAGCGGATATGGAAATCTTGTTTTAGTCAGGCACAACAACGGTCTTGAAACCATTTACGCTCACCTTAAAGCCATCAAGGTTAAAGTGAACGACAGCATTAAAGCCGGAGACTTAATCGGCTTGGGAGGTCGAACGGGTCGGGCAACCTGCAATCACCTTCACTTCGAAACCCGTTTATTCGGACAGGCTTTTGACTCAAACAAGTACATCGATTACGATACGTTTGCTCTAAAATCCGACAAAATTTTTTACGCCAACAAGCGGTTCGAGATTGAAAAGACCGATTTAATGAAAAAACCTTCACCTGCCGATGCAGAATTACTGGCATACAGTGGAGCAAAAAAACATGTGATCCGGAAAGGAGACACACTTGCGGTAATCGCCCGAAAGTATCATACTTCAGTAAAAAAAATATGCAACACCAATCATATTACCGCCCAGAAGACCCTGAAAGTAGGCTCTTCACTGAGGATTAACTAAAATGGATATCTGCAATTTTACTTAATTTCATTTGGTAGTCATTAAGTCATAAAACAACAGAATGACTATGAATGACAAATATTGACTCCCCAAAAGGGTTCAATAGGTCAATAAACGGAAAATCATTTTATCTGATCTTGTTATTCCACCGATATTTCATCAACAAACAGCCAGGCTGATTTGCCTTCGCCTTCGTGGCCTTTCGGACATTTACCCAGATTGGTTGCTGCAACTTTTACAAACTTAGCTTTAACCGGTGGAAATGAAAACGAGAAATCTTTCAATAGTTTTTCTCCTGAAAGAGGATCCACTTCGTTAAGGTTCTCCCCAATTTTGCGAAAATTAACCCCATCGGCCGAAATAAAATAGTCCACTTTTTTAGGAAAAAAGATCCAAGAACCCGCATCCTGAAGAGCTCCTGCTGAAATGCTATGAATCTCGGTTTCCTGCTGCAAATCAACGACCACTTCCATATTACTTCCCTCCCAGCCTTGCCATTCACCGTCCGAATGATTGGAGCTTCCGCGAATACCATTGACAAGGGTGTATTCACCCGAACCCTTGTAATCTTTGCTGAATGGAATGAAGTATTTAACAGGTTTGCCAGTTGCATTATTCAGGCTAAATGATTTAGAAAATGATTTTGCAACCAAATTGCTGCTTGAAAAAGTAATTGCCTTCACGGTCGATGTTTTATCGAGTAGAATGGGATTTGAATATATGGCTGATAAATTGGTTGGTTCAGCTCCGTCGGTTGTAAAATGAATCTCAACATCCGGAAATTCACTGGTCAAAGTTACTATCAGCTTTTTCTTCACTGAATCGAATTGAGATTTAGCGGTTACGTTAAATGCACTTTTTGAATAGTTGATGTTCATCTGATCATACCGTACCATTATCATCTGGATGCGACGTGAAAAATCTACCCAGTTACGGACTTCTTTCGGACTCCACAAGACTTCGGCAATGGCTGCAACACGCGGGAATGTCATATATTCAGCATGTTTCAGGGTTGGGACATATTCAGTCCACAGATTGGCTTGTCCTCCCAGAATATGTTTGGCTGATTCGGCATCCAAATCCGGAGGAACCGGATTAAAGTTGTAAACTTTGCTTAGTGGCAGAAATCCGCCAATTCCAGGAGGTTCCTGATTCACTTGCCCCTGGTAATAATCGATGTAACAATCCGAAGTGGGAGTCATGACCACATCATGACCTTGCCGGGCGGCATCGATCCCTCCCTGAATTCCACGCCAGCTCATCACCGTTGCTTTTGGCGGCAATCCGCCTTCCAGAATTTCGTCCCAACCAAGCAAAACCTTGTTTTTCGAGTTGATGAATTTCTCCATCCGTTTGATGAAGTAACTCTGCAGTTCTCCAACATTTTTCAGGCCTTCAGTTTGGATCCGTTTTTTACATTTCAGACATTTTTCCCATTCTGTTTTGGTAGCCTCATCGCCCCCGATGTGAATGTATTTTGATGGGAACAAATCGATGACTTCGCTCAGCACATCTTCCAGAAAAAGAAAAGTAGAATCATTTCCGGCGCAATAAATATCGGTAATCGGCCAAACTCCGCCCGGATTTACAGTAAACGGACCACCTGTACACGAAAACTGAGGATAGCCCGCCAGCGCAGCCGTTGCATGGGCCGGCATTTCAATTTCAGGAATGATTGTAATGAAACGGCTTTGCGCATAGGCCACCATTTCCCTGATATCATTCTGAGTATAGAATCCTCCGTATGTTGCCTTTTCTCCGGCGACCTGTTTTGGACGTGAATTCCAATGTTTATCTTCACGGTCAACCCGCCACGCACCAACTTCAGTAAGTTTGGGATATTTTT
Organism: Bacteroidia bacterium; assembly: GCA_037143155.1. Classification (GTDB taxonomy): domain Bacteria; phylum Bacteroidota; class Bacteroidia; order Bacteroidales; family Prolixibacteraceae; genus Aquipluma. The sequence continues at coordinate 2,141 of JBAWZG010000079.1, read as the reverse complement.
TGATTTCGATGCGCCAACCCTGATCATCAGTCAAATGCAAATGAAAGGTATTGATTTTATGGAGCGAGAGATTGTCTATCATTCGAAGCACATCTGCTTTCGGAATGAAGTGCCGCGAAACATCAAGCATGTAACCACGCCATTTGAAAACCGGACTGTCCGAAATGCTGATTACCGGAACCAGCCATTCATTGTTCGCCTCAATCTGTTTACTTTCAATTTCAGGTGGTAGCAATTGACGCAAAGTTTGAATAGCGTAAAAAAAGCCGGCCGGTCTGGCCGCTGTGATCGTTATTCGTTTTTCCTGAACATCCAGAGTATAAGCCTCTGGTCCCATCAGAAGCTCCGTTTTGAAAAATACCTGATTCGAACCTTCGTTGCTGCCCACGCGAATCGGGAGTCTCCATCCTGCCGCGGTCTCGAAAAAGTGAGCAAACTGACGGGCAATTTCTTCCTGATCGACACTTTCAACGGCCAGTTCAGTACTTTCCTTAAACCTGAAGGAAGAGACACCCAATGTCATTTTCTGAGGCTGAGGAATAATTGAAATTTCCTTTTCAGTATAGCTCCTGTTTGGTTTACAGTTCCAGAACAAGGTGCAGCAAAGCAAAACAACGATTATGGTAAGGCTCTGTTTCATTGTGATTTCATTTAGTTTTAGGAAGTACCAAGATAGTACAAAATAATACGTGAAACAGACAGTCACCACAAGAAAAATAGCTTCACATCCGGAAGTATTTCTTAGGCCTTTCCACTAAAAGAAACCATTTTTTGGATTTTTTCATCCCATAACCTGAGTTTCAGAGACCGAAGACTCATCAGGAAAGTAACAGGTTTTACTTCCTTAAACAAGGAGTTTTCGCGGTAACATTTACTAAGATAGTAGTTTGGAATACGGGCATTCAGGTGGTGAATGTGATGAAATCCGATATTTCCGGAGAACCATTGCAACAGTTTCGGGAATTTCACAAACGAGCTACCCTCCAAGGCAACTTTCCGGTAATTCCAGTCTTTGTTTCTGAACCAGGTCACATTTTCGTATTGGTGCTGAAGGTAAAATAACCACAGTCCTGAAATTGCAGCAATATAAAGGATCGAAAGCTGAATGATCGCAAAAGCAGTGAACCCAATTGTCCAGCTCATTACTACAAAAATTAAAAGTAGGACAGTATTTGTGACATAGATATTCAGTTTTTCCTTTTTGGTCATTCCCCGCTGAATCAAACGGTTTGCTATCAGAAAAACATATAACGAGCCTAAGCCAAACATCACCAGAGGATTCCTGTAAATCCGGTACTTGAGCCGGTTCCATTTATTACTGGACAGATATTCTTCTTTGGTCATGGTCCAGACATCGCCAACTCCGCGCTTATCAAGGTTTCCCACCGTACCGTGATGCCTGAGGTGTTGATTGTGCCATTTGTCATAAGGAGTGAAGGCAAGTATCCCAAAAAACATACCTACCATCCGGTTGACTTTTTGCGACTTAAAGTATGATCCATGCCCGCAGTCGTGAAAAATAATAAAAAGCCTGACTAAAAATCCTGCTGCAAGAATAATCAAAAAGGGTGTTAACCAATACGAAACCGAAAGACTGTATATGATTAAAATCCACAATCCGATGTATGGAATCAGTGAATCAGTTATTTGCCATAAACTTCTCCGAAGACTCGGATGCTGGTACTTTTCTATGTTTCTGCTTATAACTAACCATGGATTAGCTTCTTGTCTGCTGTTTTCTGTTGAGTTCATTTTGATATCCTTTCTATTCTTTGTTTCCCATGGTATTAAACGATTTTTAGTGATCTTTGGTTCTCTGTATTGTGTTAATTGCTTTTAACTAACCCATATTAAATTGCAGAGAATCCTGTTTTGATCGATTTCAAAACGGTTTCAATTTCTTATTTTACAGGAACAATAAAAAAATGTAACCAATCGCTGCCTAACCTTACTAAATGAACAAAGCATTTTATAATGAAGGAACCCAAGGAAGAACAGTTTAAAAAGATCGTCGCCGAAAATGGAGAACGGATTGCCCGTATTAGTCGGTATTACAATCCGGACAAGGAAGATCAGAAAGATATGCATCAGGAAATACTGGTAAATATCTGGAATAGTCTGGATCGCTTTCGGGGTGAATC
>JBAWZG010000078.1:0-18294 GCA_037143155.1 Bacteroidia bacterium | reverse complement strand
CCTGACAAACTTTCAGGCATATAAGGAACCGGTTCATAAACAGCGTTCAGAATGGAAACATCTGCAGCTTCTGATTTGACATCAAAACTTTCGAACCAATATGGAAGTCTTGTTTGATCTGCAATGATGCTATTCTCAAAATCCGGCATTGAATTTTGTTCAATTTCAAGTGTTTGAGTTTGTTCAATCCAATGTATTGTTCGATGATATTCTGCTGTCCGACCGATAAAAAAACAAAAAAACAAAGTGCAAAAAAGAAATAATTTGGTCATTTGTCAGTTATATTATTTCGACTTAGGAATTAACGATTAAATTGCGGGATTAGTATAACTTTATGTTCTTCAAAGTGAATAAAATATGCATTTAATGCAATTTAAAGAAGCAAAGATAGGAGACAAGAACTAACATACCTGAAAAACTTTGAATACTTGAACAATATCAATTCAACAATTTAGTTATATTTGTGAGTCTTTTAAAATAACGGAAAAGAATATTGACCTATGAAATTTAAATCCATATTATTATTTGGTCTTGCTGCTGTAATGGCAGGATGCGGATTGTTTGGAAAAGGAAAGGGAGGCCACACAGGTGCATCTCATGCAACTGGATGGGGGTTTGGTGATCCTAAAAACGGTGGTTTTCAGGATGATAACAATTATGCCCAGGCAACAGGACCAGGCTTGGTATTTATTCAGGGTGGAACATTTACCATGGGGCGTGTTGAACAGGATGTGATGTATGATTGGAACAATACTCCCCGCAGAGTTACTGTAGCATCATTTTACATGGATGAAACGGAGGTTTCGAACCTCGATTATCGTGAATATTTATTCTGGTTAAGAAGAGTATATCCTGCAAATCCTGAAAAATATAAACTTGCTTTGCCTGACACCTTAGTCTGGAGAGAAGAACTTGCCTTTAACGAACCCTATATTACCAACTATCTTCGACATCCAGCCTTTGGAAACTATCCCGTTGTTGGAGTTTCCTGGAAACAGGCTGATGCATACTCAAGATGGAGGACTGACCGTGTCAACGAAAAAATCCTGATTGATAAGGGTATTATCTCTTTAGATAATACGCAAACCGGACAAAACGTATTTACTACGGAATCGTACCTCGCTGGTTTATATACTGGAACTGAAGGTAAAAAACCATTGAAGGATGCCGCCGGAACAGCACGTAAAATACGCTGGGAAGATGGATTGTTGCTGCCAAATTACCGGCTCCCTACCGAAGCAGAGTGGGAATATGCAGCACTTGGCCTGATTGGAAATTCAGAAAATGAATTACTAACCGACCGCAAACTTTATCCCTGGAAAGGATCCTATTTGCGTGACGATGCAAAAAAGACCAGAGGACAAATGATGGCTAACTTTACCCGTGGACGAGGTGATTTGATGGGTATGGCAGGCGCATTAAATGATAATGCTGATATTACAGCACCGGTAACATCCTATGATGCCAATGACTACGGTCTTTATTGCATGGCAGGTAATGTAAATGAATGGGTAGCCGATGTGTACCGACCACTTTCATCAAGCGATGTTGCTGAATTTCAGCCATTCCGTGGAAATACCTTTACTAAATACAAAACAGGACAAGATGGGAAACTGATTCGGAACGAATTTGGAGAACTTGTTAAAGACACCATTGCCGATTACAGAAATTTTAAAGACGGAGATTATCGTACGCAGGTAATTGAAGGTAATGAAGATTGGAACGCTCAGAAAGACAAAACAAAAACCAATAAAATGTACATTCAATCCACCAAGGAAGGTCAGTTCTCATCAATTATATCTGACAATTCGCGGATTTACAAAGGTGGAAGCTGGAAAGACAGACCTTATTGGCTTAGTCCCGGAGCCCGGAGATACAGACCTGAGACAGAATCTGCTGACGATTTAGGCTTTCGCTGTGCTATGACACGCGTTGGCAGTCCAAGCGGATTATAAAGAAATCATCGATATGAAATAAAAACCTCATTTTTGAAAAAGTGGGGTTTTCTTTTTTTTGAAGCCATGAACATACCAAGCTTGTATTCCATTTTTCAGGAGCATCCCGTAATTACGACTGACTCAAGAAATATTCCAGAAAACAGTATCTTCTTTGCACTTAATGGAGAGAATTTCAATGGTAATGCATTTGCTTCTGAGTCACTCTCAAAAGGTGCATCTTATGCCGTCGTTGATCAGGCTGAATTTGCTGTAAGTAATCAGTTTATTCTGGTTCCGGATGTCTTGTTATGCCTTCAGCAATTGGCGCGATTTCACCGTGACCAGCTGGGTTTACCAATTCTTGCAATAACCGGAACAAACGGTAAAACAACGACAAAAGAACTCGTCGCTGCAGTACTCTCTAAAAAATTCAAGGTGAATTTCACCCAGGGAAACCTGAATAACCACATTGGAGTACCTCTCACGCTTCTGTCAATGAATAAAGACACCGAATTTGGAGTAGTTGAGATGGGTGCCAACCATCCCGGTGAAATAAAGATTCTGTGTGAGATCGCCAATCCTGACTTTGGGATGATTACCAACATTGGAAAAGCTCATCTGGAAGGCTTCGGATCGTTCGAAGGTGTCGTCAAAACGAAATCAGAGTTGTACGATTTTCTTCGCAATAAAAGGGGCAGGTGCTTTTTGAATGCAGATAATTCATTGCTCTTTAATCAGGCACAAGGCCTTGATCAGATCTGCTACGGAGAATCGACAGAATATTTCATGCCCGGAGAACTGGCGAGTACCGATAATTACCTGGTAGTTAAAGCACTTTTCACGAAAGGCTGGCTTTATTTGAAATCTAAACTGATAGGAGATTATAATTTCGAAAATTTATTGGCGGCGGCTTGTATTGGCAAATATTTCAAAGTTGATCCTTTAAATATTCAGGAAGCACTGGCAGAATACACTCCGTCAAACAACAGGTCACAGCTTATCCGGAAAGAGAAAAATACAATCATCATGGATGCCTACAATGCCAATCCAACAAGCATGATGGCCGCTCTCAGCAATTTTGCCAATTTTAAAAACGACCCAAAATGCATCATTCTGGGCGATATGCTTGAATTAGGAGAAACCTCGGCAGCGGAGCATCAAACGATTGTAGATTTTATTGAAGATCAGAATTTTTCTGAAGTTTTTCTGATTGGACCTTATTTTATGAATACCAGGGATAGAACACAAAAAGAGAAGTTCGACAATGTCGAACTTCTCTCAAACTACCTAAAAACACAACCTATTGAAAACAGACTAATTTTAATTAAAGGATCGCGTGGGATTCATCTTGAGAAAATATTGGAACTGTTACCCTAAATATCATTAATTTGCTGAAGGTTTCTGAACATTGAGTACTTCAGCAATTGCCTTTTCAAAAGTAGATTTTGGCAATGCTCCCATCGCCATTTGTGGCTGGCCTTCAACAGGGACAAACAACAGCGAAGGAATACTTTGGATTCCAAACATAGCAGACAATTCACGTTCATCTTCAGTATTTACCTTGTATATCACCAAATTGTCACCATATTCCTTTTGTAATTCCTCCAGAAGCGGAGCGACCATTTTACAAGGGCCACACCAATCAGCATAAAAGTCAATCATGCATGGCGTTTTTCCTTCGTACTTCCATTCTTTATTGAGATCAAAGTTGAATACTTTTTCTTTGAATGTCTCTTGAGTTAAATGTTCTAACATGGCTGAATTTTTTAATTATACAAATATATACATTTTCCGATATGTATATATCAATTGATATGCCAAAAATATTTTGTGATAGATATCAGCATAAAATAGTAATTTTGTCACGATTTATAAAATCGTCATTTTGTAATATTACAGCTACTCCGGATTTTTTTCATGAAGAAACACTTGCAACATCCAATATTCCCGGTCATTTCAGAATTAGCCGATCAACTTAATCAGGAAACATATGTCATCGGCGGTTTTGTCAGAGACCTGATTTTGAACAGACCTTCAAACGATATCGATATTGTTACCATCGGCAGCGGAATTCTGCTTGCCGAAACGATAGCGAAAAAATTAAGTCCTAATATTCAGGTCAGCATATTCAAGACTTTTGGCACTGCCATGTTTAAATATCAATCGCTCGATGTTGAATTTGTAGGTGCACGAAAAGAATCTTACAGCGAAGATTCCAGAAAACCCGTAGTTGAAGATGGCACCCTCGAAGAAGATCAGAACCGCCGCGATTTCACCATCAACGCATTGGCCATTTGTCTGAATAAAGATCGTTTTGGTGAATTGATTGATCCCTTTGGAGGAATTCAGGACATCGAAAATAAAATTATCCGAACCCCGCTTGAACCCGGAATTACTTTTTCGGATGATCCGTTGCGAATGATGCGCGCAATAAGGTTTTCATCACAGTTAGGATTTACTATTGAGGAAAATACACTGGAGGCCATTTCCAGAAATAAAGACCGTATTCACATTATTTCGAAGGAACGAATCGGAGAAGAATTGAATAAGATTATACTTTCTTCAAAACCTTCAGTTGGATTCAAGTTGTTGGAAAAAACCGGACTTCTTGAGATCGTTTTTCCGGAATTGTACCGAATGAAAGGTCGCGAAGAAGTGAATGGAGTTGGTCATAAGGATAATTTTTACCATACTCTTGAAGTTCTGGATCGTATTACACCGAATACCAACAACCTTTGGCTTCGCTGGTCTGCCTTGCTTCACGACATCGCCAAACCGGTAACAAAGAAGTATTCTCCACAATTGGGATGGACCTTTCATTCCCACAATTTTGTGGGTGCAAAAATGGTTGCGCCTCTGTTTAAAAAGATGAAATTTCCGCTGAACGAAAAAATGAAATACGTTCAGAAGATGGTTGAACTTCATATGCGGCCTATTGTCCTTTCCGAAGAGGAAGTAACAGATTCGGCGATCCGAAGGTTACTCTTCGAGGCAGGTGATGATATCGATGATTTGATGACACTTTGTGAGGCGGATATTACCTCGAAAAACCAGGAGAAGGTTAAAAAGTACTACAGTAATTTTCAACTTGTCCGTCAAAAACTGAAAGAACTGGAAGAAAAGGATCACATCCGAAACTTTCAGCCGCCGGTGACAGGAGAAACAATTATGGAAGTTTTTGGTCTGACGCCATGCCGTGAAGTAGGACTGATCAAAATTGCCATAAAAGACGCAATACTGGATGGGATCATTCAAAACGATCATGATCAGGCTTATCAATTTATGCTTGAGAAAGCAAAGGAATTGGGGCTAACTCCCATAAATGATCAATGATTTAGCAATTGTACTCTGAGCAAAATGGGAAGGTGATCCGAAAATCCTTCCTGGTATTTGTATCCGACATAAGTGCGTCTGGGTTTAACTCCTCCAAATTTCAGATCTGGTTCAAGCAGAAAATCCGGATCAAATATTTCAGCCTTGGTGAATTTATAGCCGTTGTTGCTTTCAAGAAAAGACTTTGAAACGATCCACTGGTCGAAAACCTCCCAGACATATTGGTTCTTGATTGTTTTTACAGGTTTCGAAAGCCATTCATAGGAGAGGTTAATCATTTGGTCTGTTCTGCCAGAATTATCATTTCCACTTGCACCCAATACCTCTGACAAACTTACATCATCCGGATTGTCGTTAAAATCGCCGGTACAGATAATCTTCGGATCCGGATATTTGATCTGCAGTTCATGAATAGCCGTTTTTAGGGTTTCTGCTGCCAGTTTTCGATATCTCGCCGATTCCATAATTCCGCCAAACCTTGAGGGCCAGTGATTGACAAAAATATGCAAAGTATCATGACCATCAAGCAACCCACTCACCCGAAGAATATCCCTGGTTTTAAACGATTTATCTGACTTATCACATACCGCGATCGCCTGATAGTCGAATGGCTGAAATAATTCAGGACGATAAATAAAAGCAACATCGATTCCCCGTTCATCAGGAGAATCTTTCTGAACAATTTTGTAGTGGCATTTATTTAGTGGTGCAAGGTTTGTCAACAATGCCAGAACTTTAAGGTTTTCTATTTCGCACAAACCAATAAAAACCGGAGGATTCCATTTTCCGGCAGCTAAAATGACTTTGGCCAGCCGTTCCGCTTTGGCATGCATTCTTCCTTGATTCCACCGCCGGTCACCTTCTGGTGTAAATTCATCATCGTTAGTCAGTGAATCGTTCAAGCAATCAAAGAAATTTTCGGTATTATAAAACATGAAGGTATTTTCTTTACCTGGCGAATTATTCTGTCCGGTTGTTTCCAGGCTCAGCAAGAATATGAAACCAAATATATAAGACAATCCTTTCATACTGATGAAAATAAGTATCAAGATACTCATTTGAAAGGTAATATTTATGATTTAGAGAAGTAATTTCGAAAGGCAAACCACAAATCAGGAAACTGTCCGGACTTATTTTGCATCTTTCTTTTCCTGACGTTCCAGGGCACCAAGATCAGGACCTTTATCAAAAAACCGGTCACGCCCTTTCAAATCAGTCGGGAAAAGCTTACTAATTAACACATTTGCCGCATCCTTGGCCGGACTTAAAGTATCCAGTTCGAAATTGTATTTCTTATATGGATCAACAAACTTGGGATCAACTCCCCTTAGAATATTCTGATAATGATCGGGATTGCTCGTTTTAAAAGTATCGGCAACCTGCAGAATACAACGGTCAAATTTATAGCTAAATAATGCATCGGGATTTTTGCTTAGCAAAAGCTCATTCCCATCAATTGCATTTCCGGAAATGATGCAATTTCCAAAGTCAGCTTTAATCAAATCTCCGACATAAAGATGTTTATCTTTAGGGGTGATCAAATAATTCTGTATTTGTACTGAAGGTGTACTTCGTGCTTTTGAACCATAACCTCCCCAATAATTCGCAATGGTCGAATGCTTGAATTCATAACTTCCGCCATCAAGAAGAGCAACAACGTAAAATCCACAATTGGTTATCAGGCAATTGTCAGCCTGAATGTCAGATTTGATGGCAAAGATTCCGGCAAACGCCATATTCTGAATTTTTACATTACTGAGCTTTACCGTTGAAGAACCTTTATTTTCGATGTTTCCAACCTGAAGTCCAATATTTGCATTCTTTATTTCTACATTCGTGAATACGTTATCCTTACTTCCGGAATACAAAGTAACTCCATTCCATTGATCAGGAACATTGGCATAAACATCTTCGAGCCGATCGCCATACAAAAGAATCGGCTTCTCCAAAGTGCCCTTGGCTATAATTTTTCCTTTCACATACAGGCCGGCCTCTTTATGAAAATATATTTTTGTTCCTGCTTCGATGGTAAGCGTCGCATTACTGTCGACATATGCATAATTGTAAACCAGATAAGGCTTTTCTTTCGTCCAGGTTGTTGTCTTTAACTTCACCCCTTTAATAAGTTTAAAGTCCTGACCCCAGGCAACCAACTTAACATCCTGATGATTCGTGTTGGTTACAAATTCAATAGAATCTTTCACAACAAGAGGAAGACTTTGCCCGCTTGGGTCAATGGTTACCTCTACGAAAATATACAAACTGTCGAATGGTGCAATTTCCAGATTTTTGACTTCATTGGCCGATACCCCGTTAATATTTAACCTGAAGTTGGATGAGGCACCCTTGGCCAGTTTTACTGATGAAATAAGGATTTTCTGGTTGAAACGATTATAGATTTTCAGATGCTGGGTCGTTGAACCAATGGTGGTAAAAACAGTATCAAACATGACTGTATCGACAGAAAACCGAAGCTTTACATCCGAAGATGAAAGGTACTTCTCATCCTCACAGGAAAATAGATATCCCAAAGAGAGAAAAAGGAGCAATATATAGACGAGTTTCTTCAAGTCAGTTATTTCAAATATAACGTCAATTTAGTCGGCTTAGTGTCCAAAAATAATAAATGATTTTCACATTTTTTAACAATTAAACCATTAAGTGGCAAAACACATTTATATTAATTGCCGAACTACTGTGAAATTCACCCAAAAAGTGCCAATAAGATGTTCAACCATCTAATATACAATTAACTATAAACAAGGTAAATCCGAATTCCATCATATTAAGAAATCAATATTTCTAAACTTCAAAACTTCACCAATTCAGGTATTTATAGATACTGACAACCGTTTAGGAAAATACACTTCAGCACAATCAAAAATATTTTGATTGGCCGCAACCAGATAGTGATCTATTCTATTGTTTTTAATCATAACCATCTTAATTTTGGGGAATGAAACGAACGCCCTGCTATTTTCAAATGAAATATTTAATCATCCTGTTCTTATTTCTTTCAACTTATTCAGGCATGACTGCTGTAAAAGTGGATCCGGAATTTCTGAAATTTACCGGAGATTCATGGGTAGATTCATTGATGTTGAAGCTGACCCTTGATCAGAAAATCGGTCAACTATTTATGGTTCAGGCATATTCAAACAAGCAGGAACAAACCAAAGAACTTTTGGAGCAAATCAACAAATACCAGGTTGGAGGCGTAATTTTCATGCAGGGAAGCCCGGTTGCCCAGGCCAAAATTTGCAATAAACTTCAGGAAGCATCCACAGTACCTATACTGGTCGCCATTGACGCTGAAAACGGTTTGGGATTTAGGCTTGATTCCACCATAAAGTATCCGGTACAATTAGCACTTGGCGCAATAACCAGCGACACGCTTATTTATCAGATGGGATATGAAATCGGACAGCAGTGCCGCCTCCTTGGGATTCATATGAATATGGCGCCCGTTTCTGATATAAATATTAATCCGGAAAATCCGGCAATCAACTTCCGGTCATTTGGAGAAAACAGATTGCAAGTTGCCCGCAAATCGTGGTTGTACGCCAGCGGAATGCAGGCTGCCGGTATTATGGCCACCGCTAAACATTTCCCCGGACATGGCGATACCCAAACCGATTCACACTTCGAGCTACCGGTAGTTGCACAAACGAAAGAAAAACTTGATTCTCTGGAATTATTTCCCTTTTCATTCCTGATTTCAAAGGGAATCGGCGCCATCATGACAGGTCATTTACAGGTTCCTGCGCTCGAATCGGATCCGAAAATACCGGCGAGCCTTTCATCAAGAATCATTACCAAAAAGTTGAAAAATGAAATGGGATTTAACGGATTGGTCATAACCGATGCCATGAATATGAAAGGTGTAAGCAATCTGTTTTCTTCTGCTGAATCTTCGGTAAAAGCTCTCAAAGCCGGAAATGACATGATCGAAATCGTTCCGCGCCTCGACCGTGCCATTGAGGCGGTGAAAAAAGCTGTGGCCAGCGGAGAATTAACGGAAGCCGAAATCAACGAAAAATGCCGGAAGATTTTGATGGTGAAAAAATGGATGGAACTTGATCACTATAAATTGGTTGATCTGACCAATCTGACTCAAAAACTAAATGAAAATAAATTTCAGCTGACTAAAAGGTTACTCCAGGAACAATCGTTGACCGTTTTGCGAAATCAGCAAAATATCCTTCCCTTAAAACAGCTTGATACACTTAAAATTGCCAGTTTGGTAATTGGTTCAGAGCAAACCGATCCGTTTCAAAAAATGTTGGGAAATTATGCCACTGTCGATCATTTTAATGTGAGCAAAACTCCTTCTGATTCAGAAATAAATAACCTGTTGAACCAGTTAAAACCCTACAATCTGCTGATCGTCGGCATAAAAGGAATGGGTATGTATCCTTCCAAACGATTCGGAATTTCTGATCAGCAAATCAGTATCATGGAAAAACTGCGTAACCGCAATGTTGTGGTCTGTTTCTTCGGAAATCCTTATGCATTGCCTCAGTTCAAAGGCTTTCCCGATGTCAGGAGTTTAATTGTCGCTTATCAGGACGATCAGGACACGGAGGAAATGGCCGCTCAGCTTATTTTTGGGGCAACCAATGCAAACGGCAAACTGCCAGTCAGTGTTGATCAGTTTCCGGTGTTCTCCGGAATTGAAATCAAATCGATTCAGCGTTTAAAATATACACTTCCGGAAGAAGTGAATATCAATTCGGTCGATCTTTTTTCACAAATGGATTCACTGGCAGAATTGGGCATCAGGGAACATGCCTTTCCCGGATGCCAGCTTTTGGTAGCAAAAGAAGGAAAGGTCATCCTCAACAAAAGCTACGGCTTTTTTACTTACGAAAAGATTCTTCCGGTAAAAAACGAAAACCTGTACGATCTGGCTTCAGTAACCAAAGTTACCGCAGCACTTCCTGCTATTATGAAACTTTATGATGAAAAAAAGATCAAACTGGATGACCCTTTCTCCAACTATTTTTCTGAATTTAAAAAGACCAACAAAGCTGAAATGACGGTTCGTGATGTGTTAACCCATCAGTCCCGGTTACAAAGCGGAATTCCATTCTGGATCGAACCAGGGAGCACGACCAAACTCCTAAACGGGGGGTTTCGAAGTAAACCGACCGAGAAATATCAGGTGCGAATTTCTTCCGGAATGTACGAACGAAATGACTTTAAAAGTCAGATGATCAGCGACATCATTAAATCACCACTGCGCGCCAAAAAAGAATTTCATTATTCCGATTTAGGATTCAGTTTGTTTCCTGTTGTGACTGAACGGCTAACAGGTAAGCCGTTTCAGGAGTATTTAAATAAAGAATTCTACCAGTCGTTGGGGGCAGTTTCAACCGGATTCAAGCCTTACGAACGGTATCCGATTCAGCAAATTGCACCAACTGAAAACGATCAGGATTTTCGCAAGGAATTGTTACAGGGATTTGTTCATGACGAAACAGCAGCCTTGATGGGCGGAGTTTCCGGAAATGCAGGCCTTTTCAGTAACGCCAACGACTTGGCCAAGCTGATGCAGATGTATCTGCAAATGGGATATTACGGCGGTAAACAATACATTTCACAAGAAACGATTCATGAATTTACCCGGGTTCAATTTCCAATGACCGAAAACCGGCGTGCACTCGGATTCGACAAGCCCAATCCGGGCATTCAGGGGCAAAAAAACAAATTTCCGGCTGCTGATGCAAGTCCTGAAAGCTATGGGCATACCGGATTTACCGGAACCTTCGTTTGGGCCGATCCGGAAAATCAGCTACTTTTTATATTCCTTTCGAACCGCGTTTATCCAACCCGAAGAAATTCAGGCATAAGCGACCTGAGTCTCAGGCCAAAAATGCAGCAGGCGATTTACGATGCTATAAAAAAAGGACGGACCAACCCTTAAATATTGTTAATTTTTTAATCGTTCATTTACCTTATTGTAATATTTACTTTTTCTAAAACGCTTATCAACCAACAGGAAATGATCAATTTCATAACTGTTAAATAGAAATATTTCCGGTCTATTTCAAAACCTGTCCTTAAAACATGATATTTTGTCCATTGTTATTTCTATATAAATGATAACTTTAAAGTGCGTTTAAATGAAAGTAATGTACAACCATAAAAACAACTCTCATGGAAAGAAAAATCACTTTTAACGAATTACGTCACATCAAAGACAGTTTGCCTGCCGGTTCAATCCATCAAATTGCGCAGGAATTTGGGATCGAAGTTGAAACCGTCAGGAATTATTTTGGAGGCGCAAACTATGACAGAGGCAAATCTGTAGGCTTACATATTGAACCAGGACCCGATGGTGGCGTAGTTTTACTTGATGACACTGCCATTTTAGACAGAGCAGAACAATTACTTCAAATGCATTAAACTTCAAATTCAATATTATTACAATAGACTGCCTTATCTTTATAGGGCAGTTTTTTTTTGAACCAACTAACCTAAACCCACAAGCATGAAAAATCAAATCTTCATCCTTTCCATTTGCCTTCTTTCGTACACAGCCAGCGCGCAAAAACAACTTTTTAACGGCAAGAACCTCAAGAACTGGAACATTTATCTTGGAAGCCCGATCAGTGGCTTTGAAGAGTTGGCTAAAAAAGCAACTCCGGAATCAACTTATCAGGTTGTCGATGTGGATGGCCAGAAAATGATCCATGTCTCGGGTGATATCTTTGCCTCATTAGCCACAAAAGCTGAATACGGAAACTATCACCTTCATCTCGAATTTAAATGGGGAACAAAAGTTTACGGAACCCGAAACAGCGGATTGCTTTACCACAGTTTTGGCCCTTTTGGTGCAGCTTTTGGAACCTGGATGGCTACCATTGAGCATCAACTGATGCACGACAACCTGGGTGACACCTACCTGATGTGCAATACGGCCTGCGATAGCAAAGTTGTGAAAAGCAGTGACGGTAAAAATTTCAATTATTCTCCGGAAGGACAGTCAACAAAGTTCAGTGAAACAGACAATGGCCGGTCCATCAAAAAAGCCACCAATGCCGAAAAGCCGCTTGGAGAATGGAATTCGGTTGATTTGTATTGCTTTGGGCAAACCTCAGTCCATGTCGTCAATGGAAAAATAGTCATGATTAACACCAACTGCAGCAAGGTTGAAAACGGAAAGAAAATACCACTAACCAAAGGAAAGATTCAGATACAGTCTGAAGGTGGTGAGTTGTTCATCCGGAAAATGGAACTTGATAAGATCAAGAAAATACCTGCTGAACTGCTGAAATAAATTTCTGTTTTTCAGACTTGACGGTTATTCAAAACTTGTCAAATCAAAATATCATTCAATTCCCTGAACTTTTTCCTTTCAGTGTGTACAGAAAGAAAAAGTACACGATGAACCAGCAACGAATCAATAACCTGACCGGATGGGGCGTTTTCGGCATTTCCCTTTTGATCTACGTTTTAACACTTGAGCCTACCATGAGTTTGTGGGATTGCGGCGAATTCCTGACTTCTGCATGGAAACTGGAAATCAACCATTCGCCCGGAGCTCCTTTATTCATGCTTATCGGCCGTGTTTTTTCGCTCTTCAGCTTTGGAAATCCAACCAAGGCGGCGTTCACTATAAATCTCGTTTCGGCAGTTTCGAGTGCTGCAACCATCCTTTTTTTGTTTTGGACCATCGTATGGCTGATTTCAAAACTGGAGCAAAAACAAGGAAAATCTTTTCCGGTATTTCTCAAATTCGGAGCCGCAGCAACCGGTGCACTTTCATTTGCATTCACCGATTCATTTTGGTTTTCAGCAGTCGAAGCCGAAGTTTATGCTCTTTCATCGCTCTTCAGTGCAGCTGTCCTTTGGGCCGCAACCCGCTGGGAACGCGAGGCCGATCAGCCGAATTCATCGCGCTGGATCGTGCTGATCTTTTTCCTGATTGGCCTTTCAATTGGCGTACACCTGTTGAATTTGCTGGTTATCCCGTCCGTTGGACTGATTATTTACTTCCGGAAATACAGCTATTCATTGAAAGGAATTGCAGCGGCAATCCTTATCAGCGGAATCGGAATTCTGATATTACTTCAATTTTTTATTCCCGGACTGCTTGATCTGTCAAAAAACCTGGAGCTCTTTTTTGTCAACAGTCTGCACTTTCCAATTCATTCCGGACTTATTTTCTATGTCATTTTACTCATTGCAATCATTTCAGGAGGAATATTTTATAGTCACAGCAAGCAATTGCCAAAGCTCAATCTGGCTTTACTTTGCTTCACTTTTTTGCTGATTGGTTATACATCATACATTGCCACAATCGTTCGGGCAACGGCTGGTGTACCGATCAATCAGGGAGATCCGGAAACGACTTTTAGCTTGTTGAATTACCTGACCAGAGAGCAATACGGCACACGGCCCATACTTTATGGTGCCAATTTTGGTTCTGTGGCAACAAAATATGATGAACGGGAAACCTGGATCGCTCAGGATGGAAAATATGTTCAAAGCAGGCTGAACCCTGAAATTGAATACGATGATAATACCATTGGATTTTTTCCCAGAATGCACAGCAAAGAGCCGGATCACCTGGAATCGTATAAGAAATGGGTGGATTTTCATGGCCGGAATGTGCAATTTCAGGATGAAAATGGAACGATGAAAACCACCACGATTCCAACCTTCCGCGAAAATCTTTCCTTTTTCCTGAAATACCAGTTTGGATACATGTACCTGCGCTATTTCCTTTGGAATTTTGCCGGGCGGCAAAACGATATACAGGGAAACGGCGGATTGCTTAACGGGAACTGGCAATCAGGAATTTCGTTTATCGACCAGCAAATAAACGGTCCGCAAAATACGCTTCCTTCTGCAGCCAGAGAAAATAAAGGCCATAATTCGTATTATTTTCTGCCACTTCTTATAGGCATTCTGGGAATCATCTACCAATACCAAAATGACCGGCAGAATTTTTTAGGCATTGGCTTACTCTTTTTTCTGATGAGTTTTGCTTTGGTGGTGTACCTGAACGAAGTTCCAAATACGCCCCGCGAACGCGATTATGTGTATGTCGGCTCATTTTATGCATTCTGCATCTGGATAAGTCTGGGCTCACTTTTCATTTTTAGCCTGTTTCGGAAATTCATGAATGAGAAAACGGCAGGAATTTCGGCCTTGATTTTGTGCCTGGCATCTTCACCAGCCTTGCTTCTGGCGCAAAATTACGATGATCATGATCGCTCCGGAAGATACTCGGCCCGCGATTTAGCCCGCAATTATCTGGAATCGTGCGAGAAGGATGCCATTCTGTTTACCCATGCTGATAACGATACCTATCCTTTGTGGTATTGCCAGGAAGTGGAAGGAATCCGGCGTGATGTGCGGGTGGTGGTTATGCCATATATTCAGGCCGAATGGTATATTCAGCAATTACAGCGGAAAGTTTACAGCAATGAACCGTTGAAAATGACTATCCCACTCGGCAAATATCAGTCGGGACAACTTGACGTGGTTTACTTGGTGCCTAAACTTGAAACCGAACAATCCCTTTCGGATGTACTTGGATTTGTTGCAAGCGATTCGTCGCAAACTAAACTGACCGTCGGAAATCAGGAGCAAATCAGTTACATACCTGTCAATAAAATGAGAATGGAATTACCCGGGAAACAGGATATTCATCTGGAATTGAATCAAAAGGCGGTCTCCAAAGGCGACCTCGTTTTCTGGGACATTATTGCTTCAAACCAGGGTAAACGTCCGGTTTGCTTTACATCATGGGTTGATCCGGAGGAACACGGACTGAAAAACAACCTCATTTTCGATGGTTTGGTTTTTCGGCTCACCGATCAGAAAACCGACAGCAATTCAGTACTCGATATGGGACTGATTGAAACTGAAGATCTGTACACCAAACTCATAAAAAAGTGCAGTTGGGACAACCTGGCCAATCCATCGGTTTATTTCGACTGGCATCACCGAAGGATGTTTGCAACCATGCAAATCCGGAATGCCTTTTACCGCCTTGCAAAAAACCTGACCGAAGAAAAAAAGACCGGAAAAGCTTTGGAAGTTCTTGCAAAAGCTGAGCAAATCCTAACTTTAAAACACTGGCCGGTCGACTACCAAAGTATTTTGATGGCTGGTTTGTATTCACCAAACGGAGAAAAAACTAAAGGTCAAATGCAGTTTAAATTATTGGCTGATTCGCTGGAGGAAGGCCTAAAGTACTATTCATCATTCCCGAAAGTGCAAAAGAAATCAATCCTCGAAGATGCCGGATATCAGTTATCGCTTTACAACGAACTGATCAAACAGGCCAAAGATACTCTTTCCGAACCTGAACTTAAAAAGATGTACGGGAACCTCATGGCTTACGCAAATCAGCTGGAATAAACAGTTTATGGGAAAAGTAAATCTAATACAAACTGTCTTTACAAATGGAATCGATTGGTTGAATCAGGTGTGTGCTGTCAGCAAGCAGGATGCGTTGAGCCGATATGGAATCATTTTCACCGATTTTACCAGGTTCAAGGTTTAACTGGCTGTTCATGACGAAAAAAGTTAAGGCAAGCGACACTAATCCAGCTTTCAGGCCTATACTTTGCACGGAAAATATCCAGCCAAAAAAATTTCCGAAGGAATTTTGTCTGAGTTTCGAGCTGCTATTCTTCAGCAAAAAAGAATATTCCAACCGCTTCTCAATCGTTTGATCTGGTTCACCAACCTGATCGTTCCGAAGAAGTTCTGCAAAAAGCTGATCCTGTTTCTTATTTTTCATGATAAACGGTTTTTAAAATTCAATTTCATTTTTAAGATAATCCAACTTTTCAGCCAGCATTTTTTTCGCATAAAACAGGCGCGATTTCACAGTTCCCTCCGGAAGTTCAAGAATTTCAGCCACTTCCCTGATTGAAAATCCCTCGCGGTATCGAAGCACAAATGCCGAGCGGTGTTCTTCGCCAAACTGATCGAGCGTTTGAAATATTTTTTCAATAACACGGTCAGGTTCGATTGATTTTTCGTTCATGAAATCAAGCTTTGGGTCCAATGATTCAGCCAGTTGGTATTCCTGACGGATTCCACGGCGGCGATATTCATTTTTGCACATGTTGTTGGCAATTGAAAAGAACCAGGTGGAAAAATTGTAGGCCGGATTATAGCTTTCGGGTTTTTCAATAAGTTTCAGGAAAAGTTCCTGTAAAAAGTCGTTGGCCAGTTCGGCCGAACTTCCCAGCATCCGGTAGAAATAATAATACATCCGACCCTTGTACCGATGGTAAAGTTCGCTGAACGCCGCCTGATCGCCCGAAACGATTTGCTGCATCAATTCGCTGTCACTGAAAACCTTATTTTTTTTCCGAAATATCAATTCGACGACTTTTTAAGAATGAGCCAAATTAAAGCTGAATAAGATCCGATAATAACCAAAGGTGCCAGTGTGATCCGCCTGAAGCTGAAGATTTCTTCGCTGAAAACGTTCGGATCGGTGGAACCTCCGCCACTCATCAGTATGAAACCCAAAGTTAGTAAACTGATGATCAGCATCAAAATCAGATATTTATTTTTATTAAAGATCATGCTTTTTCTATTCTGTACACGCCAAAACCGAAAGGTTCAGATTTTTGCAAAAAAATACCGTCAAACAAATTCATTCCGGAAATTCGTTTGACGGTATATATTTAATACGCTATTTAACTGTCAGTTACTTATAAATATTATGACTAAAAACTCAATTTTGCAGCCTGCTCCATGGAATTGCGGCAATTATCAGGACCAAAGCAATCAAAAAGAAAATTGAGGCGGTCATGAATTTCTGCCGGTCTGTTTTTGCTTTTTTGGATTTGGCGCGGCCAATATGCACCAAAGCGACAGCAATCAGCATCATTGAAATGTGTTCGACTGCATAAAATCGTAAAACGGAATCTTTCATGGCTGCTCCAAAATCGGCAAATACAACTTTTGTTTTCGGACTTAGAAAAAAGTAAAGCCACAGCCCTAAAAGCAATTGCAAGTCCATCAACGAGGTAAATACAATTCCCAGCACATTGTCGAGCTTTTTCCAGCTTAGATTGCCCAACCAACCAGCCAGATATCTGGCTAATGTTACAACTATACTTATCAAAAGCAACCATCTCAGCGTATTGTGTAAAACCAAAATTCCTTCGTACATTTTTATCTGTTTTTATTTGTTTCAGTATTTAACGATTGAAACCTGATTTGGTTGAAACGATTTCTTCAATTTAGAACTTAATATCCAATCCGGCCATAAAATTGATGCCTGCCTGTGGGAAATAGCCGTCCATAGCGAAGCGTTCGCCGCCAAGCATATATGAATACACCCACGCATTGTTTTCGTATTGGGCGTTGAATAAATTATTTACCATCAGATGAAGATTCATTTCTTTGGCAAATTTTTGTTGTACTGCATAGGTAAATTTCAGGTTATTCAGGAAATAGCCATCCAACTTCCGGGCGTTGCTTGACGTATTGTCGATGTACTGTTTGCTGACTGAATAAGATTGCAAACTGATATTCAATCCTTTTGCCGCAATCCAGCTTAGCTGACTATTCGCAATCATTGCAGGAGAAAAAGCCAGATTGGTGGTTCCCAGTTTGTTTTCGATCTGACCACCAGTATCCCAGTTGTCAACGTATTCAGTGTAATTCCTGATTTTATTTTGACTGAAAGTTAGGTTGACATCCCATTTCAGCTGGTCGGTAAGTTTCATTCCGGCCATCAATTCCAGTCCGGTGCGGTAACTGTTCTCCACATTGGTCATGATTGGTGCACCTACATCATTGATTTCTCCGGTCATAACCAGTTGGTTATGATACTGCATGAAATAGGTATTCGCACTAAAAGCCAGATGTTTCGAGTTGAATTTATAACCCAGTTCAAAGTCGTTGAGTGTTTCGAATGTCGGCTGTTTGCCTTTCGGATCGGCATCCACATAATTGTCGCGGTTGGGTTCACGGTTAGCCCGTGCATAATTTGCGTACAAATTTTGGGTTTCGCTCAGTTGGTAATAAACGCCCAGTT
>JBAWZG010000077.1:0-18444 GCA_037143155.1 Bacteroidia bacterium | reverse complement strand
TTTGTTCCAGCATCACCTTGGATGCCTTGTCCACCAGTTGCGCCAATAGTTCCGGAAGTTCCAGTATCACCTTTTAATCCGGTGTCACCTTTTGTTCCAGCATCACCTTGGATGCCTTGTCCACCAGTTGCGCCAATAGTTCCGGAAGTTCCAACATCACCTTTTAATCCGGTTTCACCTTTAGTTCCGGCATCACCTTGGATGCCTTGTCCACCAGTTTCACCAGTAATTGAAATACCTATACCCCAACTGCCGTTGGTCTTTGGACCATAAATGAAATACCCTGTAGTATTAATGAAGAAGTCACCAACAATGCCAATGGTGTCAATTGGCGGATCAGTTCCGCTTAGAATAGTTTTTCCATTAGTTCCGGTATTACCTTTTTCTCCTATTGAACCCGAATCTCCATCAAAATAATCAATGTTTTTTACTGGACTATAGCCAGCCGTTCCTTGAGCACCTTGAATACCCTGTATGCCATTAGCTCCAGCAGAACCATCAAAATAATCAATATTTTTTATTGGACTGTACCCAGCTGTACCCTGAGAACCTTGGATGCCCTGAGCCCCATTTATCCCATCAGTCCCATTTGTGCCCGGGGCTCCTGTTAAACCTGTTACTTCTGATTCATCGCTTGCAGCAAAAAGGGCATATGGAACGCTCAGCAATTCAGTGATACTCACTAAAGAGTAATCTATGCCCCCGTCAGGATCTGTTTCTACTTCAATAAAGTAAGGGCTGTCGTCCCAATTGATTGATTCAAAACTCCCTTTAACTTGCAGTCCTGTGCCTATTTGCATGCTAACCAAACCATTGGTATTTGTAGTGCCGGTTTGTGTTTCAACATAAACCGATTCACCTGAAGATGAACCTTGTATGACACTTATGCGCATATTGACGGGCTTTAAAGAAACCAGTAAATTATTTGCAGAACGTATTACAGCCTGAAAACTCATTTTACGGGGCGCATGTGCCAATAATTGTATTGAAATTAAAATGGAAACAAGAATGAAGGCTATTTTTTTCACGGATATCAGTTTTTATTGATTTTAAATGTGATTCCTCTTTGGCTTAAATGGGTAACTACCAAAATATAAGTGCCTGGAGTATAGTTTGCCATACTAATATTTAAAGAATTTTCATTTACTTTTTTGCTCTCTAAAAGTCTTGCATCAATGCTATATAATTGGTAAACCATACCTTTATCATTTTTGTCTGAAACGTTTATATTTAATAAGTCAGATACGGGATTAGGCCAAACAGTAATACTTATATTTGAATCGATATGCATTACCAATTTCCCGTAAGTTTGCTGTACACCAGGAGAAATAGTCATGCCTGTTCCACCACAGACATAGCTAATTTGGCCAATGGAATAACTGACAGAACCTGATTTGTTTAAAATATCAGATCCTGCTACTACAACAGACTGTTGTGATTGAGCACTATAGAGGCTTACCCCCAAAAGAATGATTGCTAAGATTATTTTTTGAAAATTTTCCATGGTTTATTATTCAGTACCTAAATTCTCTCATGCAATAAAAAAGAGCCTAAAAAATATTGGCAAACTACTTAATGAACTTTAAATGAATTGTTCATGACGAATGTTAAATTGAATATATAACATAATTCGCTGTGTGATTAAAAAGCTAAAGCATAATTAATTTGTGCAACGGTTTAATGTTAAAAAATTAGTTTACTGAAGTATTGTCAGTTTTGTAATTTTTGCAAAATGCGAATTGATATTCCTGAGTTGAATTTTGAATAATTCCAATTGAGCATAAATTGATCACATAGGAAACACAAAAATGAAGCTGCTACAGAGGATTAGGGTAAAAGGAAGCTCTATCCTTGAACTGGATAAATTAATGGGCCAAAGTTATACTTAAAATGTATACGAATGTTTATTCCCGCGTGGACATTATGTGGACAATTAACTGAAAATCATTTATTTTTTGCTTGTTTTAGTCTCGAATTCCTGAATTCCATCGGGTTTGCTTAAAAGAAATATGTGTCACACCAAGTCATATATTTTGTATTTTATCGCAAACCGGTATTTGTAGTGTTGATGAGAATATTTAGAAAATTCATGCACCGGTGTTTAGATAATGGTGCAATCGATTGAATAATAGTTTTTTGTAGTGGATAGATGATGGTCATAGCTGCAACTTTTAAATACGGATGCCATTTTCATGGTGTCCGCATTTTGTTTATGTCAGAACCTAATTTGTCAGTTGTTTTAATCGATTTTATCCAGATATAGAAAGACTCAAATGAATCCATTAATGTAGTTTTATCGAGATTA
This sequence comes from Bacteroidia bacterium, assembly GCA_037143155.1. GTDB lineage: Bacteria > Bacteroidota > Bacteroidia > Bacteroidales > Prolixibacteraceae > Aquipluma. Next base: position 16,139 of record JBAWZG010000077.1, on the reverse strand, counting down.
ACTTAGTATATGCAATAATTTGAATAATTAAATAGATTAGTTACCTTGGCAGCTATATATTTACCTTTTGTTTGATTGGAACAGATTCAATCAGATAAGCGGAGAAACCTTTCAAAGAGAATATTATGGATCCGAGAAGAATTGAAGAAGCATGTTTGAAATGCAAGGATAATTGCTGTTCACGATGCTTTGAGGTCGGCGAAGAAAGTATCTTTAACTGCCTGACAGATGAGGAACTTGAATTGTTGGTTAAAGAGAAAAGGCACGTTCATTTTAATGCAGGCGAAACTATACTAAAACAAAATACCTCTGCAAGTCATGTGGTTTGTATCAAAAATGGACTCGCAAAAATTATTGCTGAAGGCGATGGCGATAAAAAGCTGATTCTCCGTTTGGTTGTCACACATTCTATCCTTACCGGTGGTGGAATCTTTGTCGATGAAATCAGGCATTTTACAGTTCAGGCAGTAACCGAAGTTGATTGTTGTTTTATCGATTCAGAAAAAATATATGAACTGGTTTCTAAAAATAGCCAGTTTGCCTTCGAGCTCTTGAAACTGAATAATCGTCAGAATATACAAATGCTCAACAATCTGGTTGGTATAACTCAGAAATACATGCCGGGCAGGGTGGCCGATTTACTCCTTTATCTGAAAAATGAGATATTCCTTTGTAATCCCTTTAATACCCGACTTTCCCGAAAGGAATTGGCAGATATGTGCGGTATGACCATGGAGAGTTTTATCAGGATACTGAAGGAATTTAAATCTTCGGATATCATTGCGGTGGATGGGACTACGATCCAGGTGGTCGACGAAGAAGCCCTTCAGTTGATCAGTAAAAAAGGGTAGTTTTTTTTTGCCTTTATCGATTGATTATTATCAATAATTATACTGCATTTAATCAGTGTCAATTCCCGGAAAGATCATGACTTAGTTTACAAAATAGTCAAATACGGTTTCTATTTTAGTCCCATGTAAATACTGTTGCATGAATCTGCGACGAATGAATAATTAGAAACTTTAAAATACTTATTCTATGAAACTTAGAAATTTATTTCGACTTTTGTTTTTAGCTTTGGTTGTAACATTCATCGCTCCTTCCTGTGTAAAAGAAGGTCCGATGGGGAAAGCCGGAGAAAATGGCGCCACTGGTGCTGCTGGCAAAGATGCCAATGCCGTTTGTTTAACATGCCATGCCAAAGCAAACATGGATGCTAAACAGTCTGAGTACGCTTTATCTAAACACTTTTTTGGTACTACTGTCGCCAGAAACACCAAGTATTGCGGCAGATGCCACACCAGCGATGGTTTTATCGAGATTACTTCAAAACCTTGGGCTTCAGGTGCACTTATTAGCGCTGCAAACGACAATCCAACAGCAAAACGAATAAGCTGTGAAACTTGCCACACACACACTACATTCGAATTCAGTGCCAATCCTGTCGAAGATATTTTAAGAACGACCTCTCCGGTTTCATTGAACTATTACAACAATTCAAAAACTGAAGATTTTGGCAAGATTGAGAATCTTTGCGTTACTTGTCACCAGATTCGTGGAGCTACTACTGTTGCTGTAGCCATTAAGTCAAAATTAGATAACACCAAAGACTCACTTACAAAAACGGGTGCCTTAGTTGCAACTTCATTTAAACAATTGCCTTTCTTTCCATTCGACAATACCGGTAAAGCGGCTGCCGATATGGCTAAAGAAGTTGATTTTAAAGTCGGTCAAAGCGTTTCAGTTCACGATGGTAACCAGTCGAACTTATTTGCAGGAATCAATGGGTTCGAATATCCTGGAAAAACTTATACCCGGACATGGCAACATTCTTTGGTAGGCGGACAAACTCCTTTTAGCTGTGTTGGTTGTCATATGAATGAAGTTGGTCAGGGAATGAATAAGAAATATCCAAACGCAGATGGTACTGCAGGTAAAATTACTACAGTTGGTGGACACACCTTGGTTCCAAACGAAGAAGCCTGTGTTAAATGCCACAAATCTGATCATTTAGTTGCTACTGAAAATGCAGTGAATGGTTTACTTGTACAATTGGCTAATCGTTTAGTTGCCAAGAAATTGTTTAAACCATCTCTTGATTCTAAAACTGGTGCAGTTGTCCTGTTTGATCCAGCTGCAGAAACTGGTACTCCAGCTGCTATTCCAGCTCAGGATTTCTATGGAACTCTTTTACCAACGACTATCGATTCAAAAAATTATGGTTTGGCTCTTGCTTCAGCAAACGCGATTGTGGCTGGACCTACTCCTGCATCGGCCTCTCTCAACCTTATTTATGTCAGTACGGTTACAATGAGAAAGGATCTTGTAACTGACGCTCCTTATCGTAAAGGTGCAAAATGGACATATGGTGAATTGGGCGCTGCATATAACTTTGGCTTCATCATGAGTGAATTGTCGAAAGGTGTTCACAATCCAACTTATGCACAGCAGATTTTGCAGACTTCTATTGATTATTTGGATGGTAAATAATTCAAACTTGTAAACCGATATAGAAAAGGCTTCTTTTTGTTAGATTAGAAGCCTTTTTTAGTATCAACGATAAAATTGAATATTATGAAAAAATACGACATATTCTTCGTATTAGTTTTGGTTACACTACTGTTCTCGGGTTGTAAATACGATTTTGTTTTGCCTGAAGAAGTTCCTGCAATCAATCCTAATGTGCCAATTAGTTTTGCCACAAAGATAGTTCCCATTTTCACTACCGGAACTTGTATTTCCTGTCATAAAGCTGGTGGACAAGCTCCTGATCTTACATCGACGGCAGTATATTCGCAAATCGTTCCAAGCCTTGTTAATTTGGATACTCCTGAAACCAGTAAGATTTATACTTACCCCGGATCAAGTGCTCATTCCTGGAAAGCCTATACTGCCAGCGAAGCTTCCCTGGTTCTTGAATGGATAAAACAAGGAGCTAAAAACAATTAGTGCAAACTTTTAATATTTGCTAAAATGAAAAAAAACATTCTAATTATAATTCTTTTTGCCCTTATAACCAACCTTTCGATTGCTCAGGATGCAAAGACCTCCGCAGCAAAAGAAAAGGACTATCCTGTAAGTGCTGTTTTCGAAAGTGGTTATCTGATTGATGCCCAAACAACGACTATTCCTGATGTAAAAACATTGGATATGGTTATTCAGCATAAATTTGGAACCATCGATCAGGGGAAATCTAATTTGTGGGGTATTTATGGTTCTGCCAATATTCGGATAGGACTTGACTATGTACCATTGAAGAACCTTCAGATTGGTGCAGGGATTACCAAGAAATATATGACTACCGATGTTCGGGCCAAATGGAACATTTTGCAGCAAACCCGCAAGAACACCATTCCTGTTTCAGTAGCATTGTTTGGTACAATCGGTTTTGACGGGCGCGCTGTCAGTGCCTTTGAAAGTGGTTTGGTTCAGCAATCCTGGACAGGCCCGGTATATCATTACCGTTTTTCTGATCGGGTCAGTTATTTTTCACAATTAATCGTTAGCCGTCAATTCTGCAAGGAGTTCGCACTTCAGGCAGGAGTCAGTTTTACACATTACAATGCTGTTGGAACTGCCTATGACCATGATAAAGTTGGTGTTCATGTCAGTGGAAGAATTAAAGTGACCGAAAAGGGATCTGTTATTTTCAACTATGACCATCCATTAAAGATCAAAGAGATTTCGGAACAGAGTACTTGGACAAATCCTCCAAAACCAAGTGCATCATTGGGTTACGAAATTTCAACGGGAACCCATCAATTCCAGATTTTTGCGTCATCAAGCAATTCATTGCTGCCACAGGATAATATCATGTGGAACCAAAATGAGATGGATAAAACTGGCATTGCAATCGGATTCTTAATTACAAGACTTTGGGGATTTTAATCCACAAGTGAAGAACGATATTTTATATCGGTTAATACTGAAAAAATATTCCTTGGTAAAAATGCTGAAGTCTGAACTTGGACTTCAGCATTTTTTTTTGAATTCCAATATTTTGGTTTTGCAATGAATACATTAGTTAAATTAGAAAGGTTCAAATAAATAAATTCCAAAAGACTTTTATTCCGGTGTAGCAAATATTACCAGACTACATATGACATATAGAATATTTGTTATTGTTTCTAATTGATTTATGTCAGTAAAAAATAGACGTTTTATCAAGGAAAAAACATGGATACATCAATAGTAAGTTTTCGAATGCATAGGTTTAGATTTCTATTTTAGCCGGTACAAAACTGTTTGCAAAGGTCTGCAACGTTTATTTACAATTAGAAACCTTAACATACTTATTCTATGAAACTTAGAAACATTTCCAGACTGTTATTTTTAGCTCTTGTTGTCATGTGCATTGCTCCATCGTGCGTAAAAGAAGGCCCAATGGGTGCAAAAGGCGATACAGGTGCAGCCGGCACGAATGGTACAAATGGCGTTGATGCCAATGAAACATGTAAAATGTGTCATAATCCTACCAAAGTTGATTTAATCGCTACTCAGTTCCGATTTTCGAAACATGAATATGGCGAAGCTGCATTTTCTGAAGCAGGCAATACAGGATGTACTCCTTGTCACGCTCAGGAGGCATTTAAATATGTAGTAGCTAATAAAGTTTCTACTGAATTCACATTAAATGCAACTACCGGAAAGTATGTAAATAATTATGCAACTGATATTTCTGCTGCTTATGGCGAAATTGGTTGTTCAACCTGTCACAGTTCAATTCATACAACATACGGATCTGCTGATATGGTGTTCACCACTGTTGCACCTGTTCCGATGACCATGTGGGGTGGAAAAAAGGTTATTGATTTGAAAGCTGATGGTGGAAAAAGCAACTTATGCGTAAAATGTCATCAACCACGTCCGTTTACCAATGCTTTAACCGGTAATGTATTAGACTATGTTGCATTGGCAACAACAGCAGGTGTTGTATATGATGGTGATCCAGCAGGAAAGACCAATATTATTAAACCGAGCTACAGAACACACACTCATTATGGTGCAATTGGTGCAGTATATGCAGGTATGGGCGGAGTTGAGTTCCCAGGCTCTTTAACTTATGCAAGTTCAAAACATACCGAAGTTGCTTCTTGTATGGATTGCCATATGGGTGCTATGGTAGGAAAAGCTGGTGGACATACATTCAGTGCACTGGGTAAATTTGATGGTTGTAATGCCACAGGTTGTCACTCAACTCCTATTGACGCTAAAAACACTACACTTTGGTTAAATCCAAGAGCCGAAATCCAAAAACTACTTGGTGATCTTGCAGCAAAATTAACCATTGGTGGAGTTGAAATTATGAATAGAAATGGTGATGCTGCAACTAATTTATGGTATGGTATTACTAAAAATAATTACGACGGTTACTTAAATGTCTATGATCCAATCACCAATCCTGCCGGAACAACATACAATACAAGTAGCTTCAAATTTGTTGGTACTCCTCCTGCAACCTGGTCGCAAGCCCAGAAAGATTATAATGCCACCTTACCAACTATTACTTTATCAAATGCACAAATGGGCGCTTTGATCAACTTCCAGTTGTGTTTAAGAGACTATAGTTTGGGAATTCATAACTTTGCTTATACCAAAGCTTTATTGACCAACTCAATAGCAAAATTATAATAAGCAATCATGTAACAGATATAGAAAAGGCTTCTTTTTTTGGAAGAGAAGCCTTTTTTTATAAATCTAAAAAATGAATATTATGAAAAAATACAACATATTCCTTATAATAATTTTGGTTACACTTCTGTTTACAAGCTGTAAATATGATTTTATTCAGCCAGAACCAGTGACTCCGATTGATCCTAATGTTCCGGTGAGCTTTGCGACTAAGATTGCTCCAATCTTTTCGGCCGGAGACAAATGTACAAGCTGTCACAAAACGGGAGGTCAGACACCAGATTTAACTGCAGCCAATGCCTTTTCACAGATCGTTCCGGCTTTTGTCGTTTTGGATACTCCTGAAACCAGTAAGATTTATACTTACCCCGGATCAAGTGCTCATTCCTGGAAAGCCTATACTGCCAGCGAAGCTTCCCTGGTTCTTGAATGGATAAAACAAGGAGCTAAAAACAATTAGTGCAAACTTTTAATATTTGCTAAAATGAAAAAAAACATTCTAATTATAATTCTTTTTGCCCTTATAACCAACCTTTCGATTGCTCAGGATGCAAAGACCTCCGCAGCAAAAGAAAAGGACTATCCTGTAAGTGCTGTTTTCGAAAGTGGTTATCTGATTGATGCCCAAACAACGACTATTCCTGATGTAAAAACATTGGATATGGTTATTCAGCATAAATTTGGAACCATCGATCAGGGGAAATCTAATTTGTGGGGTATTTATGGTTCTGCCAATATTCGGATAGGACTTGACTATGTACCATTGAAGAACCTTCAGATTGGTGCAGGGATTACCAAGAAATATATGACTACCGATGTTCGGGCCAAATGGAACATTTTGCAGCAAACCCGCAAGAACACCATTCCTGTTTCAGTAGCATTGTTTGGTACAATCGGTTTTGACGGGCGCGCTGTCAGTGCCTTTGAAAGTGGTTTGGTTCAGCAATCCTGGACAGGCCCGGTATATCATTACCGTTTTTCTGATCGGGTCAGTTATTTTTCACAATTAATCGTTAGCCGTCAATTCTGCAAGGAGTTCGCACTTCAGGCAGGAGTCAGTTTTACACATTACAATGCTGTTGGAACTGCCTATGACCATGATAAAGTTGGTGTTCATGTCAGTGGAAGAATTAAAGTGACCGAAAAGGGATCTGTTATTTTCAACTATGACCATCCATTAAAGATCAAAGAGATTTCGGAACAGAGTACTTGGACAAATCCTCCAAAACCAAGTGCATCATTGGGTTACGAAATTTCAACGGGAACCCATCAATTCCAGATTTTTGCGTCATCAAGCAATTCATTGCTGCCACAGGATAATATCATGTGGAACCAAAATGAGATGGATAAAACTGGCATTGCAATCGGATTCTTAATTACAAGACTTTGGGGATTTTAATCCAAACGATTTTCAGATAATAAGGGCTCTTTAAAAATGGTAAATTTTCTGTTTTCAGAAGCTTACCATTTTTTTTTATTCATTAAATATTCAATTTTAGAAACTGATCACTCCTGATAAATTAATATTCTTTAAAATGAACAATCGTTTCATTCGATTAATTTTACTGTTGGTTTTAGGTACTTTTCTGCATTCAAATGCTCAATCGTATCAAAATGCACAGCACCACCAATGCCTGAAGTGCCATTCTAACCAGACTTATACTTTTTTTAACTCGGTGAAAGGCAAGGATGAAAAAAGGATGATGAATCCTTATTTTATCCTTGATACCGTGGCCCTGACAGCAGGCGTGCATAAACCATTTGATTGTACTGATTGCCATTCCTCAGAATACGGAACTTATCCACATAAGTCAAATTTAAAGCTGGAACCTTTGAGTACTTGCCTCGACTGTCACGGTGGCGATGCGTCATTTGCCAGCTATCATTTTGAGCGGATTGATGAAGAATTTAGGAAAAGTATTCATTTTCAGGTATCCGGAGAAAATTTTAATTGTTCGAAATGTCACAGTCAGCATACTTATGTTGCTACAGCCAGAACAAGCAATAATGTACTGGAAATTGTTGACTACAGCAACAAAATGTGTTTGTCATGTCATAACGATATGAAAAAATACAAAACGGTTTCAGGGCATGACAATCCGAAATTAGTCCAGGTTCATGACTGGTTGCCCAACCAGGAACTGCATTTCAAGAATGTACGGTGCATTGAATGTCATACCGAAGTTCTGGATAGTTTAAAAGTTTCGCACAACATCCTTCCGAAATCAAAGGCGCTTCGGAAATGTGTTGAATGCCACAGTGCAGATTCCAGATTAAAGGCTTCTTTATATAAATACCAGAATTTACAAAAACGTTCTGAAGATGGCAGTATTAAAATGGTACTGGCCAATGAATCCTATGTGATTGGTTCGCATCAGATTCCACACCTTAAAATTGCAAGTATTCTGATTTTCTTTCTCACCCTGATTGGAATTATTGTGCACAGTTCATTCAGAATATTTAAAAAGAAATAAAATGACGGCAAATCAAAAATTATATTTCTATCCGGTCTGGTTGAGAATCTGGCATGGATTGAACGCAATAGGAATTCTTACTCTGATTTTTAGTGGTATTTCTATGCAGTCGAGTATTGAATCTGCCCATTTATTGAGTTTTAAAACGGTGATAAATCTTCATAACATAGCCGGTATTCTGGTCACCCTGAGTTACTTTCTCTATTTTGTTGGAAATTTGGTGACACCAAACGGAAAATTTTACATTATCAAACCAAAAGGTTTTTTGAAACGGCCGATCCAACAGGCAATCTATTATGCCTGGGGTATGTTTCATGGCATGAAGGCTCCTTATCCGATTTCAGAGAAAAGAAAGTTTAATCCACTTCAGAAATACGCTTATGTTTTAGTAATGTATATGGCAGTTCCGGTGGTAATAATAACCGGTTTTGCACTTTTGTTTCCTGAAATAATAATTGATCAGGTCTATGCTTTTAGTGGAGTTTTTGTTACCGCTGTGTTTCATTCAACCATGGGATTTTTTATTTCAATATTTCTGATCGTACACCTCTATATTGCTTCGATCGGGAAATCACCACTTGAGAATTTCAAAAGCATTTTCACCGGATGGCATGAGGTTCATTAAATATTCAGAAGAGACGATTGTGGCTCTTAAATCTATATAAAAATATTGACATATATCATCGGCTGGATCATAGGATAGAGCTTGGATTTTAAGGACTTTTGACGCTTGTAAATGTGAAGACCATGAGAGAGAATTATAAGCTTTTTAAATCCACAGAGGCAAGTGGAAATAATGACAGAATATCTTCAGAATTAAGAATCAGTTTAGTTCCGCAGGTATTCAATTTTAATATTCTCAGAATTCCTGGAAGGTTTCTGTTTTTAACTTTTCTGTTTTTGCTGGTCGTTGCTAAATTGTCGGCACAAACGAACGATGATTGTTTGACCTGCCATGACGACCCGTCTCTATCCAAAGAGAGGGCTGGGAAAAAGGTTTCGCTTTACATTAAACCTACGGCACTTGAACATTCAGTTCATAAAAATATTGCTTGTGGTGCCTGTCATGTCGAAGCTGCTGTAGCTGAATTTCCTCATCATGAAACGCTTAAAGTGGTTGATTGTGGCATTTGTCATGCCGATGCTAAAGATAAATATCTTCGGGGAGTTCATGGGCGTGCATTTCTTGCCAATGAAAAATATGCACCAACGTGTAAGGAATGTCATGGCACGCATGAAATCCTGAAATCAGCCGATCCGAAATCCCGCACCTATAAAATGAATATCCCCATTTTATGTGGGTCGTGCCATAAAGAAGGAGCTCCTGTTGCCCGGGCATACAATATTTCAGAGCACAATATTCTTGAAAACTACAGTGAGGGTATTCACGGACAGGGATTGTACAAAAAAGGGTTGATTGTTTCTGCAACCTGTAACAATTGTCACGGAAACCACCTGATACTGCCACATACCAACGTTTCTTCAAGCATTTCGCCAAATAACATTGCTGCTACTTGTATGCAATGCCATGCACGAATTGAAGATGTTCATACCAAGGTAATAAATAAAGAATTGTGGGAGTCGAAACCAGGAGCTATTCCTGCCTGTACTTCGTGCCATCCGCCGCATAAAGTTGAATTAAAGAATCTCATTTCGACCATATCTGATAACACCTGTTTGAAATGTCATGCCAGTTCAGACACTCATAAAACAGTGAATGGCAAGGTTGTTTCCTTAAAGGTTGAGGTTGGTGATCTGGCTGTTTCAACTCATAAAAACATTACCTGCGTCAAATGCCACTCTGATGTAACCATTCATTTGACCCGTCCTTGCGAAACTGCCGGAAAAGTGGATTGCTCGGCCTGTCATGCTGAACAATCTGACATCTATTTTGCAAGTGGACACGGACAGGCTTATTTCAACAAAAAGCCAAATGCCCCATATTGTACTGATTGTCATGGAAGCCATTTGGTAAAGCCAAAAACTGACGAAAGTTCGCCAATTTATCGGTCTTCAATTCCTAAACTCTGTGGAGGATGTCATCGAACCGGTGGAAAAGCTGTCGAAGGAACTAATCTAAAAGAAAAAGATGCGTTCCACGATTATTCACAAAGCGTGCATGGAAGAAGTCTTTCAGAAAAGGGATTACTTTCGGTTGCAGTTTGTACCGATTGCCACACTTCGCATTCTGAGTTGAAAGAATCTGATCCGAGATCTTCAGTAAATCCCAAAAATGTAGCTGCTACCTGCGGAAACTGCCATAAAGGTATTTACAATCAGTATTTGGCCAGCGACCATGCCTATCGTGAAGAAAAAGGAGAGGTGAAATATCCGACCTGCGCAACCTGTCATACCGCGCATAATATGTCGGAGGTTCATAAGGATAAATTTATGGCTGAAATTACGGCTCAGTGCGGCAAATGCCATTCAGAGCTGGCCAAGTCATATTTGGAAACCTACCACGGAAAAGTTTACCAGTTGGGTTATCTTCAGGCGGCACGTTGTTCCGATTGTCATGGGGCACACAGTATTTATAAGATCCAAAATCCAAAATCATCGGTTGGTCCTGAAAATATTATCGCAACCTGTCAGAAGTGCCATGCGGACGCCAGTAAAAAGTTCACCGGATATCTGACCCATGCTACACACAATAATAAAACTAAATTCCCGTGGCTCTATTATACCTTCTGGGCAATGACCACTTTGCTCGTAAGTGTATTTATTTTCTTTGGAATACACACGCTCTTGTGGCTGCCCCGGTCAATCGATGCCATGCGCAAAAAGAAAAAGCACGAAATGGAAAGCGGGGATAAAATATATATCCGTCGATTCACGAAAAACCAGCGCATCACGCATCTGTTTGTAATTGTCAGCTTTCTTTCACTGGCATTTACCGGAATGCTGCTGAAATTTGCCTTTATGGATTGGGCGAAATTCTATGCCAAACTTATTGGAGGTGCGCAGGTTGCAGGTGTAATTCACCGGTTTGCTGCAGTAATTACTTTTGGTTATTTTGCTTACCATGTATTTTCATTGGTAAAAATGAAGATCAGTAAAAAGCAAAACCTGTCAGGCTTCATTTTTGGATACAATACACTCATGTTTAATGGTCAGGATTTAAAAGATTTCTGGGCATCAGTGAAATGGTTTGTAGGAAAAGGGCCTCGTCCGCAATACGGACGTTGGACTTATTGGGAAAAATTCGATTATATGGCCGTATTCTGGGGAGTTGTCGTTATTGGTTCAACCGGTTTGATTCTTTGGTTCCCGGTATTTTTCACTGCAATTTTGCCTGGTTGGGTTATCAATGTAGCCATGATTGTACATAGCGATGAAGCTTTATTGGCTGTAGGATTTATTTTCACGATTCACTTCTTCAATACTCATCTTCGCCCTGAGTCATTTCCAATGGATACCGTTGTATTTACGGGTCATGTTCTGCTCGACGAATATAAAGCTGACCGACCACGTGAATTTGAAGATCTGGAAAAAACAGGAATGCTTGAAAGTGTCACCGTAAAGAAAGATTTTACCAAGAAACAGATGAGGCTGGTGAAGGTGTTTGGGTATATTTTCTTATTCACAGGAATTATTCAGGTTATTTTCATCATCTATTCCTTGTTGTTTCATTAGTTTCAGGAGTAAGAATTTTGAATTTTAAATCTTCGGGTAATTCCAAGATTTAGTGCGATAAAATGAAAGGTTGACACTTGTCAATAGTTGGTGATTTGTTCCTTGCTTTTTGTAAACTTGCGGCGCGTTAGTAATCATTACAAGTAAAATAATGTTGACATGAAATTACCTTCTTCAATTAAAAATTGGATTTCAATAACAGGTGCCATATTGGCTGTTTTCAACCTGGCCACGATTCTTTCTTTAGTCATTTTAAGTTCCCTTTTCGATTTTGGAGGTGCTTACATCGGCTTGTTTATCTACATGGCCTTACCTGCATTTATGATTTTTGGTTTAATTCTGATTCCAGTTGGGATGCGGATATACCACAAACGGGCCAAAGAAGCTGAACTGGCGGGGGAAGTAAGAAACTGGCCAGTACTTAATTTCAACAATGTCGCTACACGGAATGCTACCATTATCTTTGTTTTTGGAACTGTTTTTCTACTTATTATTTCATCGGTTGGAAGTTATGAAGCCTTTCATTATACCGAATCGGTTGAATTTTGTGGTAAACTTTGCCATCAGGTAATGGAGCCTGAATATGCCGCTTATCAAGGTTCTTCTCATGCACGCGTTGCTTGTGTCGAATGTCATGTTGGAGCAGGTGCAACCTGGTACGTGAAAAGTAAATTGTCAGGTTTGTACCAGGTTTATTCGGTTTTAGCCCATAAATTTCCAACACCAATTCCAACACCAATTGCAAATCTTCGTCCGGCCCAGGAAACCTGTGAAAAATGCCACTGGCCCGAAAAATTCTATGACCGCAAAATGAAAGTTGAAGAATCATTCCTTGCCGATGATTCAAATACCGAAGTAGTCGTTCAGTTGCAAATGAAAACCAGCTCTAAAATGACTTCAGCCGGACTTGAAAAAGGAATCCATCAGCATATCAGTAAAGATGTCAGGATTGAATATAAAACTTCGTCAGCAAACCGTCAGGTCATTCCGTGGGTCAGATACACCAATTTGAAAACAGGCGAAAGCGAAATTTATACGGATAGCGAAAATACGGTGAGCCAGGCAAAACTTGATTCAATGGAAATCCGGGTGATGGATTGTTTGGATTGCCATAACCGGCCATCACACAATTACAAAACGCCACAGGGTTTTATCGATAAATTAATGGCTGAAGGGAAAATTTCTAAAATGCTGCCTGGGATTAAAAAGGTAGCAATGGAGATTTTATATCCTGAATATTCTACTAAAGACAGTGCTTTTCTGGCTATAAATGCAAAAGTGAAGGCTTTCTACACAAAAAATTATCCTGATTTGGTGGCCAGCAGAAAATCTGAAATTGATCAGGCAATTGTTGAAATACAAGGTGGATATGCAAGTAATATCTTCCCATATATGAAGTCAAGCTGGAAGTCGTATCCAAACAACATCGGGCATATGGAGTTCGACGGCTGTTTCCGCTGTCACAACGATCGGCATAAGACTGAAAAGGGAAAAGTTATTTCGAAAGACTGTAATTTGTGCCACAGTATTATGGCTCAGGGAACGCCCGGAGCTATGGAATATTCCAAGTCTGCTGAATCGCTTGAATTCAAACATCCGGTTGATATTGATGAGGCCTGGCGTACCGAGCTTTGTTCGTCATGCCATGCTCAACTGTATTGATAAAATTGTTAATGATAATATAAATTTAGCGGCATTGCTTGGCAATAAGAAAAAATATGCGCATATTTATATGATTAAAATCAAAAGAAAACAGCCAATTAAAAACACAAAATATTTCACTAATCTTTAAACATCAACGACTATGAATTACAAAAATTTAGTTTTCTTACTGGGAATCGTATTCATTTTCAGTACAATTGTTAACGCTGAAGATTTCAAGTATGTTGGCGCAGCCAAATGCAAAATGTGCCATAACAAAGCAGAAAAGGGTGGTCAGTATGCCAGTTGGGCTGCAGGTCCTCATGCAAAAGCCATGTTATCTTTAAAAGGTGATGAAGTTAAAAATCCTAAATGTTTGAAATGTCATTCAACAGCAGCTGGTGCCGATCAGGCTTTGGTTGCTACTATTACTGTTGAAGAAGGTGTTTCATGTGAATCATGTCATGGACCGGGTAGTGCGTACAAAGTGGCTACTACGATGAAAGACATGAAATTGGCTATGGCAAAAGGTATGATTATGCCCGACGAAAAATTGTGTAAAAAATGCCACAATCCTGAAAGCCCAAATTACAAACCATTCGATTTCAAAACGTATTCAGCAAAAATTGCACATAATGATCCTACGTTAAAAAAATAAATTCTGCTTCGAATCAGAAAAAATAAAAAATTCCTTTGTTTTAAGTTTTAAAACAAAGGAGTTTTTTTTATAAATACACAGTTTCAATTCCATTACCAGTTGCGTTAGTCATTGTTAATCAGTTTTATTCGTTACTGTCAGAAAATAAAAATCATGAAAAAAATAGGTTCATTTCTATTCTCGATGCTTTTCTCCGTTTTGTTGTTGATCATGTTTGCAATAACTATTGCTTATGCAACTTTTATTGAAAATGACTATGGCACAGTAACAGCTCAGGCACTTATTTATCATGCCTGGTGGTTTGAATTGCTGCTCTTTGTTGGAGTTGTAAATTTAGCAGGAAGCGTTGTTCAGTATAAACTTGTTTCCCGGAAGAAATGGGCAATTCTGTTATTTCATCTTGCCTTTATCGTCATCATTATTGGTGCTGGTGTGACTCGTTATTTTGGTTTCGAAGGAAGTATGCACATTCGCGAAGGCGAGGCCACGAACAAGGTGATTTCAGGAGACAGTTATGTTACATTAAAGGCTTCTTTCAATGGGCAGGAAGTTGCTGAAATGACCAAAGTCAATTTCACTCCCAACACAAGCAATACTTACAAGAAAACCATTGAGATAGGAGGGAAGAAAATTCAGGTTGAAAATGAATTTTTCGTCCCCAATGCTTCAGAAGCTATGATTGCCGATGCAAGCGGAAAACCTGTGCTTTCATTAGTTCAGGCGCCTGACAAATCAGGTCAGGGAATAGATGCCTTTACCGCCTCAATCACTTCGGGTGGTGAAGTTAAACGAATTAATGTTTTCGGTCGCGATGGTATGATTCAACAACCTGCAACTTGCACTATTAATGGCATCAATTTGAGTATTTCCTACGGCTCGGTTATCCGCGAATTACCTTTCAGCATTTTTCTGCGCGACTTTCAGCTTGAAAGGTATCCCGGTTCGATGAGTCCATCGTCGTACGCCAGCGAAATCACGTTGAAAGATCCCGCCTTATCCATCGAACGTCCATTTCGAATTTTTATGAATAATATATTGAAATACAACGGCTACCGCTTTTTTCAGTCTTCATTCGATCAGGATGAAAAAGGAACGGTATTGTCGGTTAATCAGGATTACTGGGGAACATTAATTTCATATCTGGGATATTTCTTAATGGCATTGGGAATGGTTTTTACCATTTTCTTGCGAAGCAGCCGGTTTCAAACACTCATTCGTCTGAGTTCCAAACTTCAGGCAAAACGCAAATTGGTTAAAATTCTGATCGTTACTTTGTTTTTATCAGGATTTGGATGGAATTCAAATTCTGCTTTTGCAGCCGGCAACATAGCGTCCAAACAAAAACACATCAATGCATTTGGTGAATTGCTGGTTCAGGATCACGAAGGACGTATTGAGCCGGTCAGCACGCTTGCGTCTGATTTACTGCGCAAAATCGCTAAAAAAGATAATTGGGAAGGAATGTCTTCCGTTGAATTTTTCCTGGATATGAGTGCAAATCCTGATAAATGGAAAAGTATTCCTTTTATCAAGGTCGCCAATCCAGAATTAAAGAAAAATCTGGGTATTTCGGAGGATATGATTTCATATTTCCAGATGTTCGATCAGGCCGGAAATTACAAGTTAAATGAACTGGTTCAACAGTCATATAATAAGAAGCAAACGCTCCGGAATAAATATGACAAGGAAATTATTAATGTGGATGAACGAATAAATATTTGCTACCAGATTTTTAACGGTGATTTTTTGAAGATATTTCCAGTTCCGAATGATGTTCGTAAAACCTGGGTGACATTTTCAGCGCTTCCTCCAACGATGAAAAAGGAAGATTTGGATTTTGCAGGCACAATTCTTAAAATGTATTATGCCGAATACAACAATGCCACGCTTTCAGGAAATTGGTCCAAGCCGGAAGAATTTCTTGGATACATTAAGAAATTCCAGAATACATATGGTGCTGACATACTTCCATCAAAAACTAAAATCAGTCTTGAAATACTTTATAACGAATGGGATATTTTCGGAAAACTTGCTAAAATATATGCTTTGCTTGGTTTTATTTTGCTCGTATTCCACTTTATGCTCATATTTAAACCGGCCAC